>NZ_CVTO01000135.1:3900-105038 GCF_900004715.1 Pseudomonas sp. 24 E 13 | reverse complement strand
CGACCGGCTGTCGGCCAATTCAAAGCGCACGCCGGTGTCCGTCTGTTGCGGCAACCCGACCACACGCCCCTCCACCCAACGCGTTTCGCCGTCCAGCGCCGGGCGCAATCGGTCATCCAGTGCCCACTGCGCGCTGATGCAAGCCCAGCCCAAGCCCAGCAGGAAAAACGCCAGCGGATAGGTGCGAAACGGCAGCAGCATCAAGGCCAACACCAGCATGGCCAACAGCCATCCGGTGGGCGGCAACGCCGGAAGAAAGCGCAGGGTCAGTAACCCCAGCGCGAGCGCGAACATCCCTGTTCTCATGAATCATCCCTTTCAATGATTCATTCAGTCTTAGTCGGAGTTCCCAGGGGCGCCTTTGATGTTTTGTCACAAAGTCTGAATTTTCTGTTTATAGAATACGCGCATACTTGCCCCTCGAACTGACCTGGACCCCCTATGCCCCGGCGCTTATTCAAACGGTACATGCCCGACCCCAGCAGTATCAGGGAACACAAGTCATTACAGTTTCTTGGCACCCTGCTGCATGATCCGAACCTCTGGCACCTGAACCGGCACTCGGTGGCTCGCGCCATGGCCGTGGGGTTGTTTGCCGCGTTTATCCCCATCCCGTTGCAGATGTTGCTGGCCGCGATCCTGGCGATTGTGGTGCGCGGCAACATGCCGATTGCCGTCAGCCTGGTGTGGCTGACCAACCCGGTGACGATGCCGGTGGTGTTTTTCTGCACCTACATGACCGGCGCCTGGTTGATGAACGTGCCGCCGCGCAGCCTGCCCGATAACCTGACCTGGGAATGGATCAGCGGCGAGTTGAGCACGATGTGGCAACCATTCCTGCTGGGCTCGGTGGTCTGCGGGTTGGTATTGGGTGCCCTGGCCTACTGCCTGACCATGGGATATTGGCGCTGGTGGGTCGCGCACCAGTGGAAAAAACGCAAATTACGCCGCCGCTGAGGGCTAACGGGCAGGCAGGTGCAGAGGTACACGCTGGCCCTGCGCGCAATGCGCAAGCCCGGGCCGTAAACCGTCCAACCGAATAAAGCGCGCGAAGATACGTTCCAAGTCAGCCTCATCGGTACCTCCCTCCTGTTTCTCCCGCCAGACGCCGGCCGGCGCCGAATCGCCCGAAGATTGCGACATGTCACTAATTTACGAGATTCCCGAGGGCGCAAATGGCTACACTGCGCACGTGGCGTGGGCCGGATGCCTGCGTGGATGATTGATATCAATGTGGTAGCAGGAGAGTGGCGTGCTTAGAAGAATGGGAATAAAAGGCCGCGTACTGTTGCTGACTTTATTGCCGACCAGCCTGATGGCCCTGCTGTTGGGAGGCTACTTCACCTGGATGCAGCTCTCCGAACTGCAGACGCAATTGCTGCAACGCGGCGAAATGATCGCCGAGCAGTTGGCGCCGCTGGTCGCACCCGCCCTGAGCAGCAGGAACACGGATCTGCTGGAACGCATCGCGACCCAATCCCTGGAACAACCGGATGTGCGTACGGTGTCGATCCTGGCGCCGGACCGCTCGTCCCTGGCCCATGCCGGCCCGACCATGCTCAATCAACCGCCCACCGGCAACAGTTCGCACCTGCTGCAGCGCAGCGGCAATGATGCCACCCGCTACCTCATGCCCGTGTTTGGCCGCCATCGCAACCTCGCGGGCGAGCTGATCCCGGATGAGTCCGACCGCCTGTTGGGCTGGGTCGAAGTGGAACTGTCCCACAATGGCATGTTGCTGCGCGGCTATCGCAGCCTGTTCGCCAGCCTGCTGCTGATCGCCATCGGCTTGATCTGCACCGCGGCGCTGGCCCTGCGCATCAGCCGCACCATCAATTCGCCGATCGGCCAGATCAAGCAAGCCGTGGCCCAGCTCAAGGACGGCAACCTGGAAACCCGTCTGCCGCCGTTGGGCAGCCAGGAGCTGGATCAGTTGGCGTCGGGCATCAACCGCATGGCCGAGACCCTGCAAAACGCCCAGGAGGAATTGCAACACAGCATCGACCAGGCCACCGAGGATGTGCGCCAGAACCTGGAAACCATCGAGATCCAGAACATCGAGCTGGACCTGGCCCGCAAGGAAGCCCTGGAAGCCAGCCGGATCAAATCGGAATTCCTGGCCAATATGAGCCATGAGATCCGCACCCCGCTCAACGGCATCCTGGGCTTCACCCACTTGCTGCAAAAAAGCGAATTGTCGCCGCGTCAGCTGGATTACCTGGGCACCATCGAAAAATCCGCCGACAACCTGCTGGGCATCATCAACGAAATCCTCGACTTCTCGAAGATCGAAGCCGGCAAACTGGTGCTCGACAGCGTGCCCTTCAACCTGCGCGACCTGCTGCAAGACACCCTGACCATCCTCGCTCCCGCCGCCCACGCCAAACAGCTCGAACTGGTCAGCCTGGTCTATCGTGACACGCCGCTGTCACTGGTGGGCGACCCGCTGCGCCTCAAGCAGATCCTGACCAACCTGATCAGCAACGCGATCAAGTTCACCCGCGAAGGCACCATTGTTGCCCGCGCGATGATCGAGGACGAACAGGAAGACAGCGTGCAGCTGCGCATCAGCGTGCAGGACACGGGCATCGGCCTGTCCAACCAGGACGTGCGTGCGCTGTTCCAGGCCTTCAGCCAGGCGGACAATTCGCTGTCGCGCCAGCCGGGTGGTACCGGCCTGGGCCTGGTGATTTCCAAGCGTCTGATCGAACAGATGGGCGGCGAAATCGGCGTCGACAGCACACCGGGCGAAGGCTCGGAGTTCTGGATCAGCCTGAACCTGCCCAAGACCCGCGACGACGTTGAAGACTTGCCCAGCGCGCCGCTGCTCGGACGCCGCGTGGCGGTGCTGGAGAACCACGAGCTGGCGCGCCAGGCCCTGCAACACCAGTTGGAAGACTGCGGCCTGGAGGTGACCCCGTTCAACACCCTGGAAAGCCTGACCAACGGCATTACCAGCGCGCACCAGACCGAACAGGCGATTGACCTGGCGGTGCTCGGCGTCACCGCCAACGACATCCCGCCCGAGCGCCTCAACCAGCACTTGTGGGACCTCGAACACCTCGGCTGCAAGGTGCTGGTGCTGTGCCCGACGACCGAGCAGATGCTGTTCAACCAATCGGTGCCCAACCCCAACAGCCAGTTGCAGGCCAAGCCCGCGTGTACGCGCAAGCTGCGCCGGTCCCTGGCCGACCTGATCAGCCCGCGCCCTTTGCGCAACGAACCGGGCGAGCCATTGTCCAGCCGTGCGCCGCGCGTGCTGTGCGTGGACGATAACCCGGCGAACCTGTTGCTCGTGCAAACCCTGCTTGAAGATATGGGCGCCAAGGTCATGGCCGTGGAAAGCGGCTATGCGGCCATTGACGCGGTCAAGCAGGAAACCTTCGACCTGGTGTTGATGGATGTGCAGATGCCGGGCATGGACGGGCGCCAGAGTACCGAGGCGATTCGCCAATGGGAAAGCGAACGCCATGGCACGCCGCTGCCGGTGGTCGCCCTCACCGCCCATGCCATGGCCAACGAAAAACGCGCCCTGCTGCAAAGCGGCATGGACGATTACCTGACCAAACCTATCAGCGAGCGGCAACTGGCCCAGGTGGTGCTGAAATGGACCGGCCTGGCCCTGCGCAACCAAGGGCCGGAACGCGTTCCCGAAGGCCCCGGCCCAGGCGTGCAACTGCTGGTGCTGGACCATGAGGAAGGCTTGCGCCTGGCCGCCAACAAGGCCGACCTGGCGGCGGACATGCTCGCCATGCTGCTGGCCTCCCTGGAAGCCGATCGCCTGGCGATCACGGTCGCCCGTGAAGCCAATGACAATCATGCCCTGATCGAACGCGTCCATCGCCTGCATGGCGCCACGCGCTACTGCGGCGTGCCGCAATTGCGCGCGGCCTGCCAGCGCGCCGAAACCCTGCTCAAGCAGGACGACGCCAAGGCCATGGCTGCACTGGATGAACTGGACATGGCAATTGCACGGTTGGCCAGTGAAGCGCGGGTCAGCGCCTGACGCTATTTTCAGGTGGGGCTTGCCCTAATACCTGTAGGAGCGAGCTTGCTCGCGAAAAACTCCCAGGCACCGCGCTCATTCAGGAAGCACGCGTTATCGTTGACGTTTTTCGCGAGCAAGCTCGCTCCTACAGGCATTTTTCACGTGTAAATCGCAGGGAGCCCCTTTCAATGCGCGTCATTCTTTTCAGCAGCCAACCCTACGACCGCGACAGTTTTAGCGCTGAGCCACTCCCCCAGGGCATCGAGCTGCAATTGCAACCCGCCCGCCTCAACCTCGACACCGTGGCCCTGGCCGAACACCATGAGGTGGTCTGCGCCTTTATCAACGATGACCTCAGCGCCCCGGTACTCGAGCAACTGGCCAAAGGTGGCACGCGCCTGATTGCGTTGCGCTCGGCCGGCTATAACCATGTCGACCTGCGCGCCGCCAAGCGCCTGGGCCTGAGTGTGGTGCGCGTACCGGCCTACTCGCCCCACGCGGTGGCCGAGCATGCCGTGGCGCTGGTGCTGGCCCTGAACCGGCGCCTGCACCGCGCCTACAACCGCACCCGCGATGGCGATTTCAGCCTGCACGGGCTCACCGGGTTCGACCTGGTCGGCAAAACCGTCGGTGTGGTCGGTACCGGGCAGATCGGCGCCACCTTCGCCAGGATCATGAACGGTTTCGGCTGCCGGTTGCTGGCCCACGACCCCTTCCCCAACCCTGAGGTCCAAGCCATGGGCGCGCGCTACGTGAGCCTGCCCGAACTGCTCGCCGAGGCGCAGGTCATCAGCCTGCATTGCCCGCTGACGGCCGACAGCAGGCACCTGATCAACGCCGACACCCTGGCCCACATGCAACCGGGCGCCATGCTGATCAATACCGGCCGCGGTGGCCTGGTCGACACGCCGGCGCTGGTGGAAGCGCTCAAGAGAGGCCAACTCGGTTACCTGGGGCTGGATGTCTATGAAGAAGAGGCCCAGCTGTTTTTCGAGGACCGCTCGGACCTGCCCCTGCAAGACGACGTGCTCGCCCGCCTGCTGACCTTCCCCAATGTGATCATCACCGCCCACCAGGCCTTCCTGACCCGCGAGGCACTGGCGGCGATTGCTGGCACTACACTGGCCAATATTGCAGCGTGGGCCGACGGCCACGCGCAGAACCTCGTCGAGGGATGATCAGCGGTCACATACCGGGCTCATGATAGTCCGGCACCCGTGATAGGATGCCGCGCCTATTTGGAGGATCCATGGCCGAACACGATTTCCGCTTCAGCTTGCTGAGCCCGCAACACACTCTGATCGAATGCCGCGCCCTGGTGCCGGGCCGTTATCAAGTCACCGGCAACGGTGGTTCGATCAAGCATGGCGACGTGCTGATCGTCACCCTGCGCGGCAGCAAAACCCTGTCGATGCGCCTGACCGTGGAAGGTGACGCGCGCTATTCCATCCGCCCGGCGGGCCAATGGGTCGCCATGGCCCAGGGGCCGAAATTCGGCGAGTTGGAGATTCACACCTGGAAGGTCAATTGCGACAGCTGCGACAGCGTGCTGGAGTTCGAATTCGCGGTGGAAACCAAGCTCACCCAGGAACCGCTGCAACCGGCCGCCAATGCCCGCATCAAAGCACTCGGCTGGGCCAGCGAAGGCGACAGTCACCGCTGCCCGAAATGCCAGCAGGCCGCGCAATGAAGCGCCTGCTGCTGCTCGCCGCCATGGGTACGGCCCTGAGCGGCTGCGCCGGCGATGCGGTCAAGCTCAAGCAGGATCACAGCTATGTAGTGGAGTGGATCGGCGAGCGGCCGTTGATGGACTACGCGCACCTGACCGTGACCCTCGGTGCCGATGGTCGCGCCTATGGCAATGGCGGCTGCAACCACTGGTTTGCGCCGTACACCCTTGAAGGCGCCAAACTCAGTTTCGGCCCGATCGGCAGCACCCGCAAATTGTGCGCCGAGGCGTTGATGGAGCAGGAGCACCGCTTCTTCCAGGCCCTGCAAGGCGTACAGCGCTGGGATATCTCGCCGATCGAGCAGACGCGATTCTGGCCGGCCGAAGGCAAGCCGATTCGCTTGTGGCTTGAAGAAGGCTGATATCTCCAATCTTTAGTTTGATGGGGTTCCAAATGTGGGAGGGGGCTTGCCCCCGATGGCGGTATATCAGCCAGCACACACAGTGACTGACACACCGCTATCGGGGGCAAGCCCCCTCCCACACTTTTTAACCGCGCAAGGCCTTGAGTTTGGCCAACACGCCCTCCGCCGTCTGCTCACCCATCAGTTGCTCGCGCACCTTGCCCTGGTCATCGATGATGTAGGTCACCGGCAGCGCCTCGCTACGCGGAATATCGAAGATGCCCTCCGGGTTCTGCGCCAGTACGGTGAACTTGATGCCCAGCTTGTCACTGGCAGCCTTGAGCTCCTCACCCTGCACATTGTCGAAGTTGACCCCGAACACGCCCACGTTCTGCGCTTTCAACTGTTCGGCCAGGGCATTGAGCTCGGGGATTTCCGTGCGGCACGGGCCACACCATTCGGCCCAGTAATTGACCACCAGCCACTGCTTGTCCAGGCGTTCGGCCGGCACTTTCTGGCCGTACTGGTCAACGCCGTAATCGTTACCGCAGCCGCTGAGCAGCAGGGTTGTGATGATCGCCAATGCTCCGATCAGTCGCCTTGTCATGGGGTAATCCTTCGCAAAAATGAACGTGGGCTGCGGCCTATCGCCTCTGACGGTTTAAGGACAGGCGCCAGCACGGGTAGAATACCCGCCACCTTACGCAAGATGCGACCCGCACATGACCGATCTGACGCTTTATCACAACCCGCGCTGCTCGAAATCCCGCGGTGCGCTTGAACTGCTCGAAGCTCGCGGCCTCACGCCAACCGTGGTGCGCTATCTGGAAACGCCGCTGAACGCGGCACAATTGCAGGCCCTGCTGGCCAAACTTGGCCTCAATGCCCGCCAATTGTTGCGCACCGGCGAAGATGAATACAAAAGCCTCAACCTGGCCGACGCCAGCCTCAGCGAAGCGCAACTGATCGCCGCCATCGCTGCACACCCCAAGTTGATGGAACGCCCGATCCTGGAAACCGCCGATAAAGCCATCATTGGCCGCCCGCCGGAAAACGTGCTGGAGATCCTGCCGTGACTGCGCCCTACGTGCTGGTGTTGTATTACAGCCGCAATGGCTCGGTCAGCGAAATGGCCCGGCAGATTGCCAGGGGCATCGAGCAGGGCGGCATGGAAGCCCGGCTGCGCACCGTGCCGGCGATCTCCACCGAGTGCGAGGCCGTGGCGCCGAGTATCCCGGACGAAGGCGCGCTGTATGCCAGCCTGGATGACCTGAAACACTGCTCGGCCCTGGCCCTGGGCAGCCCGACCCGTTTCGGCAACATGGCCGCGCCGCTCAAGTACTTCCTCGACGGCACCAGCAACCTGTGGCTCACCGGCGCCCTGGTCGGCAAGCCCGCCGGCGTGTTCACCTCCACCGCCAGCCTGCACGGCGGCCAGGAGACCACGCTGATGTCGATGCTGCTGCCGCTGCTGCACCACGGCATGCTGATCACCGGCCTGCCCTACAGCGAACAGGCGCTGCTCGACACCCAGGGCGGCGGCACGCCCTATGGCGCCAGCCACCACGCCGGGCCTGACGGCAAGCGTCTGCTCGACCCGCATGAAATCAGTCTGTGCCGCGCCCTGGGCCTGCGCCTGGCCAAGACCGCCACACTGCTGGAGAACGGCGTTGGCCAGAAAGCCTAAGGTCCTGCCGTCCCAGGCGTGGCTGGAACCACGGGTCAAGCTGGCGCGCGCACTGAGTCTGCTGGCGTTTTTCGGCCTGGTGGGCTTGTTGTGCGCCTATTACCTGTTCGTCGCCGACCTGCACGGGGCGCGTCCGTGGGTGATCCTGCTGATCGAACTGGTGCCGCTGCTGGTGCTGGCGCCAGGGATGATCACAGGCAGCGCGCGTGGGCATTCGTGGATGTGCTTTGTGGTGAACCTGTATTTCATCAAGGGCGCACTGGCCGCGTATGACCCGAACCGCCAGGGTTTCGGAGTGCTTGAGATGCTGGCGAGCCTGGCGGTGTTTTGTACGGCGCTGTTGTATGTGCGCTGGCGGCACCAGTTGAATCGGCGACTCGCCGATTGACACACTCTGACGATCGTTCCCACGCTCCGCGTGGGAATGCTGCCCCGGACGCTCCGCGTCCCAGACCTTGTGTAAGGGTGACGCAGAGCGTCACAGGATGCATTCCCACGCAGAGCGTGGGAACGATCAACGATCAGTGGTTGACGGTGTAGGCCAGCATCATCGACAACTGGCACATTGGCCGCCCACTCTCGGCATGCCATTGGTTGAACGCGCCCTGCACCGTCGCCAAATCCCGCAGGCTGGTCGGCGCCTTGTCGACGATCTTCTGCGCATTCAGCGCCGCCACCACGTCATCGCTCGGTACAAAAGTATCCTTGCCTACCATGCGCAGGAAACGCGGGGCCGACAGCCCGCCCAACTGGTGGCCGTGCTTGCTCAGGTATTTCCACAGCCCAACGATATCGGTCACCGGCCAGTCGGCGACAAACGCACCGAAGCTGCCCTTTTCCTGCGCGATATCCAGAATCATCTGCGCATTGCGCGGCACGCTTTTGAGCTTGCCCAGGTGGCGGATGATGCGCGTGTCCTGCATCAGCCGTTCCAGATGTTCGGCGCCCATCAGTACGACTTTTTCCGGATCGAAGCCGAAAAATACCTGTTCGAACGCGGGCCATTTCGCGTCGACCACACTGTGTTTCAAGCCCGCACGAAAGACTCGCAGCGCCAGGGTCGACAGGTAGCGATCATCGCTGATCTTGCGCAATTGCGCCGGCGTCTTGGGCACAGGCAGATGGGCTTCCAGCTTGGCCGCCGAACCGAAGCGGTTCAGACAATATTCGTGCAGCCACTTGTAATCGCGCATGCCCTCTCCTGGCAGTTGAATGGAAAACGGCGCCCGCAAGCGCCGTGTACTAGAGCCTCGATGCGGCTCAGAGGTTCACTACATTGACGAAACGCGAGGCGGCCGTCTCATCGATTTTCAAGCTGGCGAAGTCGAACAGGTTGCGATCGGCCAGTTGCGACGGGATCACATTCTGCAGGCTGCGAAAAATACTCTCGGTGCGCCCCGGGGTCTTGCGCTCCCACTCCTGCAGCATGTCCTTGACCACCTGGCGCTGCAGGTTTTCCTGGGAGCCGCACAGGTTGCACGGAATGATCGGGAATTGCTTGAAGTCGGAATAAGCCTGGATGTCCTTCTCGTTGCAATACGCCAGCGGGCGGATCACCACGTTGCGTCCGTCATCGGCGCGCAGTTTGGGCGGCATGGCCTTGAGCGAACCGTTGAAGAACATATTCAGAAAGAAGGTTTCGACGATGTCGTCGCGATGATGCCCCAGGGCCATCTTGGTCGCGCCGATCTCATCGGCAAAGGTATAGAGCGTGCCACGCCGCAGGCGCGAGCACAGCGAGCAGGTGGTCTTGCCTTCCGGAATCAGTTCCTTGACCACCGAATACGTGTCTTTCTCGACAATGTGGTACTCGACGCCCAGCTCGTTCAGGTAGGCCGGCAGCACATGCTCGGGAAAGCCGGGCTGCTTCTGGTCCATGTTGACGGCAACGATCTCGAACTTGATCGGTGCGACCTTTTGCAGGTGCAGCAGCACGTCGAGCAGGGTGTAGCTGTCTTTGCCGCCGGAGAGGCAGACCATGACCTTGTCGCCCTCCTCGATCATGTTGAAATCAGCGACCGCTTCACCGGCCAGGCGACGCAGGCGTTTTTGCAGTTTGTTCTGGTTGACCGTAAGAGTGCCCATGGCGCTTGGATCCGCTAAAGGTGTGTGACGAAAAGCCGGGGATTTTACCGGTATGAACGACCAAGTTCCAATGTGGGAGGGGGCTTGCCCCCGATGGCGGTGTATCAGTAGCAACTACCTCGACTGACACACTGCCATCGGGGGCAAGCCCCCTCCCACATTGGATCGCGTTGTCATCGACAGACCACGTGGCGATTAAGCCCCGTGTTTACAGCGCGATTTACTCTAAAGGCCCTACAGTTTTCCCGGGTATCACTTCCTATACTGCGACGTGAGGTCGCACAACTATCCAGACCTTGCAGGCCAGTTGGCCGGTGGGCGCTCCGATGGGGGCGATAGGAATAACGACAGGAGTGACCGGCATGATCCATCACGTCGTGGGGCTGTTTACCCATCCCGATCAGGAATGGCGGGAAATTCGTGGCGATAAAGAAGAAAGCATCAGCCACATGTACCTCACTCACACGCTGGTGCTCGCAGCGATCCCCGCCATCTCCGCGTTTATCGGCACCACCCGGGTCGGCTGGGTCATCGGCAACCGCGCGCCGGTCATGCTTACCCAGGAAAGCGCGCTGTGGATGACCCTGATGTCGTACGCCGCCATGCTGGGCGGTGTGGCGGTGATGGGCGCGTTCATTCACTGGATGGCCCGCACCTATGACGCCAACCCCAGCATGGCGCGTTGCGTGGCCTTTGCCACCTATACCGCGACGCCCCTGTTTATCGGCGGGCTGGCGGCGCTCTATCCGCACATGTGGCTGGGTATGGTGGTGGGGACCGCAGCAATCTGCTACACGGTGTATCTGCTTTATGTGGGCTTGCCGACGTTCATGAGTATCGACCCGGATGAAGGTTTTCTGTTCTCCAGCTCGGTATTGGCCGTGGGCCTGGTGGTGCTGGTGGCGATCATGGCGTTTACCGTGATCGTCTGGGGCCTGGGCGTCGGGCCCATCTACACCAGTTGAGCCCCAGGCATGCAGGCAAAGCCACCGAAAAGGTGGCTTTGTGCGTTAGCCATGACCATTCGGCGCCTGAGAGATTCGGAAACCCCCTGCTTTGCGGCATACTGGGCGTCTCTGGAGATATGTACAGCATGCCCGAGCAACTCAATACCCGCGTCGAAGATTGTTTCCTGCAAGCCGAATCCTTTTTCAAACGAAGCTTCAAACGCCCCACCGTCAGCCTCAAGCTGCGGGGCCAGAAAGCCGGTGTCGCGCATTTGCACGAAAACCTGCTGCGCTTCAATCCTCAGCTCTACCAAGAAAACAGCCAACACTTCCTCAAGCAGACCGTGGCCCACGAAGTGGCGCACCTGATTGCCCACCAACTGTTTGGCGAGCGCATCCAGCCCCATGGAGAGGAATGGCAGTTGATCATGCGTGGGGTCTACGAACTGCCGCCGGACCGTTGTCACACCTACGCGGTCAAGCGTCGCCAGGTGACTCGCTATATCTACCGGTGCCCGTGTGCCGACAGTGACTTTGCGTTTTCAGCCCAGCGCCATGGGATGGTCGGCCAGGGGCGGCGGTACCTGTGTCGGCGGTGCCGGCATACTCTTGTGTTCACTGGGGAGACTCGGGTGGAGTGAGGGCCTCATCGGGGGCAAGCCCCCTCCCACATTTTGAATGTATTCACAAATCAAAGGTGGGAGGGGGCTTGCCCCCGATGAGGCCAGAACAGTCACCGAATCACCTTGGCCTGCCGCAAATCCGCAATCCGCTGAGCACTCAACCCCAACTCCACCAACACTTCATCACTGTGCGCACCGACCGCCGCCCCGATATGCCGTGGTGCCGGCAAACCTTCGGAGAACTTCAGCGGGCAGGCCATCTGCGCCTGGGTCGAACCATCGCCCCTCGGCACCTGGCTGATCAAATCGCGCGCCTGCAACTGCGGATGCGCCAGCGCTTCACTCATGCTCAACACCGGTTCCACACACGCATCCACGCCCGCAAATAACGCACACAGCTCGTCAAAGCTGCGTTTTTCAAACTCCACCTGCAACGCCCGCTTGAGTGCCGGCTGCTGCTCAGGCTTCACACCGTGCACCGCGAGCTCCGGTCGCCCCAGGGTTTCACACAGCTGCTGCATGAACGCCGGTTCCAGGCTGCCCACCGACATCCAGCGCCCATCACGGGTGCGGTAGTAATCGTAAAAACTGCCGCCGTTGAGCACATGGTTTTCCCGCTCCGGCTCCACCCCGCAGGCCAGGTAACCCGCGCCGGCCATGGCGTTCAGGCTGAACGAGCAGTCGGTCATGCTCACGTCCAGGTATTGACCGACGCCGCTGTGCTGCCGCGCAACCACCGCCGCGAGCACGCCCACCACCGCATGCAGGGACCCGCCGCCCACATCCGCCAGTTGCACGCCCAGCGGCAACGGCCCACTGTCCCGCCGCCCGGTGTGGCTGGCCACGCCTGCGACAGCGAGATAGTTGATGTCGTGACCGGCGCGGTCCCTGTAGGGGCCGGTCTGGCCGTAGCCGGTGATCGACACATAGATCAGCCTGGGGTTGATCGCCTTCAGTGCGTCGTACCCCAGGCCCAGACGGTCCATGACCCCGGGGCGGAACTGTTCGATGAGAATATCGGTACCCTTGACCAGCTCGAAGACGATCTGCAGCGCCTCGTCCCGCTTGAGGTCCAGTGCCAGGCTGCGCTTGTTGCGATTGAGATAGGCATGGCTTGCCGACGTGCCGTGATCATGGGGCGGCCACACGCGCAACAGGTCCGGCCGCGTCGGCGATTCGATGCGCAGCACGTCGGCGCCCATGTCCGCCAGCATCAGCGAGGCGAACGGGCCGGGCAACAGGGTGGAAAAATCCAGCACTTTGAGGGACGCCAAGGGACCTGACATACAAACTCCGTTTGCGATTGGACTGGCCACAGCGTAGTCAGCCTTCGGTGCCGGCGGCAATCGTCAGAACGATCAAGCGCAGTGACCGTTTTGATCACGGCGGGCTTTTTCGTCGCGGCGGCTTTATCATTGGCCCACGTTTGTTCGCAGAGTGTTCCATGAAGTTCGCGATTGCAGTGTTTTGCGCCGCCCACGCGCCCGCCTCGCGCCGCGCCCTGTTGTTCGCCCAGGCGGCTTTGGCCGGCGGGCATGAAATTGTGCGGCTGTTTTTTTATCAGGATGGCGTGTACAGCGCCTCCAATAATATCGTCGCGCCCCAGGACGAGCAGGACATCGCGCGCCAGTGGCGCGAATTTGTCGGCACCCACCAACTCGACGGCGTCGTGTGCATCGCCGCCGCCTTGCGCCGTGGCGTGCTCAATGCCGAGGAAGCCACGCGCTATCAACGCAGCGCGGTGAACCTGGACGCGCCCTGGGCCTTGTCGGGCCTGGGGCAGTTGCATGATGCGATCCAGGACGCCGACCGCCTGATCTGTTTTGGAGGTGCGTGATGGCCCAATCATTGCTGATCATCAGCCGCCAAGCGCCATGGTCCGGCCCCAGCGCGCGCGAAGCGCTGGATATCGTGCTGGCCGGAGGCGCGTTCGATCTGCCTATCGGCCTGCTGTTTCTGGACGACGGCGTGTTCCAGCTGGCGCGGCACCAGGACGCCAGGGCCGTGCAACAAAAGGATTTGAGCGCCAACCTGCAGGCGCTGGGCCTGTTCGGCATCGACGACGTGTTCGCCTGCGGCCACAGCCTGTCCGCACGCGGGCTGCCGCCACCGGACAATGCGCAGGCCCTGGACAGCCAGGCCATTTCCAGGCTGATTGACCGTTACGATCAGGTGATTACCCTCTGATGTCGACTCTACATGTGGTGAGCCACTCCCCCTTTACCGACAGCCGTCTGGACAGTTGCCTGCGTGTGTGCGGCAACGCGGATGCCATCCTGCTGTGCGGCGACGGCGCCTACGGCCTGCACAACGCAGCGCTGCAAACCAGGGGGGTAAAAGTGTTTGTGCTGGCTGAAGACCTGCAGGCACGCAACCTGCCGCTCCCGGACTGGGCCGACAGCGTCGACTATCCGGGGTTCGTGCAGCTGTCGATCGACTATGGCAAGGTCAACAGTTGGTTATGAACACACTGACCGTCGGCACGCGCAGCCTGGCACTGGACAAGGACGGCTACCTCGTCGACCTGGATGACTGGTCCGATGAGGTGGCGCACGCCCTGGCCACCGCCGAAGCCGTGGAACTGACCCCGGACCACTGGGAAATCCTCATGTTGCTGCGCCAGTTCTATAGCGAATTCCAGCTGTCCCCCGCCACGCGCCCGCTGATCAAGTACACCGCCTTGAAGCTCGGCCCGCAAAAGGGCAACAGCCTGCACCTCAATAAACTGTTCAACGGCACTCCCGCCAAACTCGCCGCCAAGCTGGCGGGCCTGCCCAGGCCGACGAATTGCTTATGACCGATTTTGCCCCCCTGACCCTCTCGACGCCTGAAGAACATCCGTTTGCGCCGTTCGTGCGCATCCTGGGCAAAGGCAAGCGCGGCGCACGCAACCTCACCCGTGAGGAAGCGCGGCAAGCCATGGGCATGCTGCTCGACGAAAAAGTCGAAGACACCCAGCTGGGCGCCTTCCTCATGCTGCTGCGGCACAAGGAAGAAAGCCCGGAAGAGCTCGCCGGCTTCACCGAAGCGGTACGCGAGCGGTTGAACCCGCCCGCACTGAATGTGGATATCGACTGGCCGACCTACGCCGGCAAAAAGCGCCACTTGCCCTGGTTCCTGCTGGCGGCCAAATGCCTGGCGCAACAGGGTGTGCGCATCCTCATGCACGGCGGCGGCGCGCATACGGCGGGGCGCTTGTACACCGAGCAACTGCTGGAGCGCTTGCACATACCGCTGTGCCGCAATTGGCAGCAGGTCGAGGCAGCGTATGCACACGGCAACCTGGCGTTTATCCCGCTGGGCGACTGGGCGCCCCAGTTGCAGCGCATGATCGATCTGCGCAACACCCTGGGCCTGCGCTCGCCGATCCACTCCCTGGCCCGCCTGCTCAACCCGCTGAATGCCCGTTGCGGCCTGCAAAGCATTTTCCACCCGGGTTACCAGGGCGTGCACCGCGATGCCAGTGGCCTGCTGGGCGACAACGTGATTGTGGTCAAGGGCGACGGCGGCGAGATCGAGATCAACCCCGACACCCTCAGCCACCTGTATGGCACCACCGG
Organism: Pseudomonas sp. 24 E 13; assembly: GCF_900004715.1. Classification (NCBI taxonomy): domain Bacteria; kingdom Pseudomonadati; phylum Pseudomonadota; class Gammaproteobacteria; order Pseudomonadales; family Pseudomonadaceae; genus Pseudomonas; species Pseudomonas sp. 24 E 13. The sequence goes on along the minus strand of NZ_CVTO01000135.1, from coordinate 90,075 downwards.
CGGCCAGAGCTGGGACGAAGAATGGCCCGCCCTCTCCGCCCAGCGCCACGTCAAACCGGCAACCCTGGAGCCCGCACATCTGAACGCCCTGTGGCGTGGTGAGGTCGAAGACAGCTACCCGCAACTGGCGCTGATCGCGACCATGGCCCTGGCCTTGCGCGGCCTGGGACACGCCCGCGAGCAGGCGTTCGAACTGGCACAGCAATACTGGGAAGCGCGAGACAAATCGATTTAATCGATCATTCACCTCCGGTCTTTGCGCTTTTAGTTCGAACTCATCCCTTTAGACTGGGCTCCAACGCTTATTAGCCAAGGAGCCAGTCATGGGTTTGCTGATCGAAGGACACTGGAAAGACCAGTGGTACGAAAGTAGCGCAGATGGCGCTTTCCAGCGCGAACAGGCGCAACGTCGTCACTGGGTGACCGCCGACGGCCAGCCCGGCCCGAGCGGCGAAGGCGGTTTCAAGGCCGAGGCCGGACGCTATCACCTCTACGTTTCCCTGGCCTGTCCCTGGGCCCACCGCACCCTGATCCTGCGCAAGCTCAAGGGCCTGGAAAGCCTGATTGACGTCTCGGTAGTCAGTTGGCTGATGCTGGAAAACGGCTGGACCTTCGACAAGGCCCACGGCTCAAGCGGCGACGCGCTGGACGGTTTCGACTTCATGCACCAGCGCTACACCGCCGACACCGCTGACTACACCGGGCGCGTCACGGTGCCGGTGTTGTGGGACAAAAAGCTCAAGCGCATCGTCAGCAACGAATCGGCGGAGATCATCCGCATGTTCAACAGCGCCTTCAATGAACTGACCGGCAATACCCTGGATTTCTACCCGCAGGCATTGCGCTCGACCATCGACACCCTGAACGAACGCATCTACCCCGCCGTGAACAACGGCGTGTACCGCGCCGGGTTCGCCACCTCGCAGCAGGCTTATGCAAGCGCGTTTGATGATGTATTTGCCGAGCTTGATCACCTGGAACATCACTTGGGCGAGCATCGCTACCTGGCCGGCGAATACCTGACCGAGGCGGATGTACGGCTGTTCACTACGCTGATTCGTTTTGATGCAGTGTATTACAGCCACTTCAAGTGCAACCTGCGGCGGATTGCCGATTATCCGAACCTGTCGAACTGGCTAAGGGAGATGTATCAGTGGCCGGGAGTGGCCGAGACGGTGGATTTCGAGCATATCAAGGGGCATTACTATGCCAGCCATCGGACCATCAATCCGACGGGGATTGTGCCGAAGGGGCCGTTGCAGCGGTTTGATGTTGGCCATGATCGGGCGCGGTTGAGTGGCAAAGGTGTGTGGCGCTGATCCGGATCATGGGCTGGAGCTGATGGCCTCATCGGGGGCAACCCCCCTCCCACACTTGGAATGCATACCCATGTGGGAGGGGGCTTGCCCCCGATGCTTTTGAGCTTCAGACCTGAGACTGAGCGCCTTCAAACCACTTGAGCTTCTCGCGCAACACTACCACCTCACCTACGATCACCAATGTCGGCGCATGCACTTCATGCTCCGCCACCATGCGCGGCAAGTCGGCGAGTGTGCCGGTGAACACACGCTGGTTGGAGGTGGTGCCCTGCTGGATCAACGCTGCCGGCGTATCGGCGGCGCGGCCATGCAGGATCAACTGTTCGCAGATAATCGGCAAACCGATCAAGCCCATGTAAAACACCAGGGTCTGCGACGGCCCCACCAGGTCCCGCCAGGGCAAGTCCGACGTACCGTTCTTCAGGTGCCCGGTGATAAAGCGCACCGACTGCGCATAGTCACGGTGCGTCAGCGGAATCCCCGCATACGCCGCGCAACCACTGGCCGCAGTGATGCCCGGCACCACCTGGAACGGAATGCCGTGGGCCGCCAGTTCCTCGATCTCTTCGCCGCCACGCCCGAAAATGAACGGGTCGCCGCCCTTGAGACGCAGCACGCGCTTGCCTTGCTTGGCCAGGTCCACCAGTTGCTGGTTGATCTGGTCCTGGGGCACGGCATGCTCGGCGCGACGCTTGCCGACATACACGCGCTCGGCATCACGGCGGCACAGCTCCAGAATCGCCGGGGCCACCAGACGGTCATACAACACCACGTCGGCTTGCTGCATCAGGCGCAAGGCGCGGAAGGTCAGCAGGTCCGGATCGCCCGGGCCCGCGCCCACCAGGTACACCTCACCCGGTGCGTAAGGCGGTGCGCCATTGACCTTTTCGATCAGCAGGCGCTCGGCCTCAGCGCCCTGCCCGGCCAATTGGCGGTCGGCAATCGGACCCTGGAAGACTTCCTCCCAGAACGCCCGACGCTGCTGCACATCCGGGTACAAGCCTTTGACCTGGGCACGAAAACGCGCCGCCAACCCGGCCAATTGGCCATAGGTGGACGGAATCCAGGTCTCCAGCTTGGCGCGGATCAAGCGCGCCAGCACCGGCGCATCGCCGCCACTGGACACCGCAATCACCAACGGCGAACGGTCGACGATCGCCGGGAAGATCACGCTGCACAAGGCTGGCGCATCCACCACATTGACCGGTACACAGCGACGCTTGGCATCACTGGACACCTGCGCGTTCAGTGGCTCGTCGTCGGTGGCGGCGATGATCAGCACGCAACCGTCGAGGTCGGCCTCCTGATAACCGCGCAACATCAGGTCCCCGCCACTGCCCAGTACCAGTTCACGCAACTGGTCTTCGATCTGGGGAGCAACCACCCGCAGCACTGCGCCGGCGTCAGCCAGCAGGCGGGATTTGCGCAAGGCAATCTCCCCCCCACCGACGACCAACACACGACTGCCGCGCAGGTTATGAAACAGCGGCAGAAATTCCATTTAGCCGATGACCTCGACGCCGCCCATGTACGGCTTGAGCACCTCAGGCACGCGGATCGAACCGTCGGCCTGCTGGTAGTTTTCCAACACGGCCACCAGCGTACGGCCTACGGCCAGGCCCGAACCGTTGAGGGTGTGCACCAGCTCCGGCTTGCCGGTTTCCGGATTACGGAACCGCGCCTGCATGCGCCGGGCCTGGAAATCACCGCAGTTGGAGCACGACGAAATCTCGCGGTATTTGTCCTGGCTCGGCACCCACACTTCGAGGTCGTAGGTCTTCACGGCGCTGAACCCCATGTCGCCGGTGCACAGCGCCAGTACGCGGTACGGCAGCTCCAGCAGTTGCAGGACGCGCTCGGCATTGGCAGTCAGGCCTTCCAGCGCCTCCATCGACGTCGAAGGCTCGACCACCTGGACCATCTCGACCTTGTCGAACTGGTGCTGGCGAATCATGCCGCGCGTATCGCGACCGGATGCACCGGCTTCACTGCGAAAGCACGGGCTGTGGGCCACGAACTTCAACGGCAATTTCTTGGCATCGAGGATTTCCCCGGCAACGATGTTGGTCAGCGACACTTCGGCGGTCGGGATCAGGTACAGATCAGCGTCACCATCGCGGCTGATCTTGAACAGCTCTTCCTCGAATTTCGGCAGCTGGCTGGTGCCCATCAGCGCCGGCGCCTGCACCAGGTAAGGCGTGTAGGCTTCTTCGTAACCGTGCTCGGCGGTATGCAGGTTGATCATGAACTGCGCCAGGGCACGGTGCATGCGTGCGATCGGGCCGCGCAGCAAAGCAAAGCGTGCGCCGGACATTTTCGCGGCGGTCTCGAAATCCAGGCCGCCGGTCAATTCGCCCAGGGCCACGTGGTCCTTGATCTCGAAATCGAAGGCTTTCGGCGTGCCCCAGCGGCGCACTTCGACGTTGCCATCTTCGTCTTCGCCAATCGGCACCGACTCATGGGGAATATTGGGGATGCCCAACAGGATCGAATCCAGTTCGGACTGGATTTTGTCCAGCTCGACTTTGCCGTCGGACAGCTCGGTGCCCATGCGCTCGACGTCCGCCATCAACGGCGCGATGTCTTCGCCGCGCTGCTTGGCCTGACCGATGGATTTGGAACGCGCATTCCGCTCAGCCTGCAGTGCTTCGGTGCGGGTCTGGACGGTCTTGCGCTGTTCTTCCAGCGCTTCGATGCGCGCAACATCCAAGGCAAAGCCACGGGATGCCAGGCGGTCCGCTACGTCCTGAAGGTTGCTACGTAACAGTTTGGAATCGAGCATGTCGGTCTCTCGTTTATCAAAGTTTGGTCAGGGACAGGCCGGCCCAGGTGGCGAGCAGCCCGCCGAACACGCTGATGCCCAGGTACCCGAAGGCGACCAGGGCCTGCCCGCTTTCCAGCAGGCGCAGCGTATCCAGTGAAAAGGATGAAAAGGTCGTCAGACCGCCTACAAAGCCGACAATCAAGCCGGCGCGAATTTCAATCGGCACTTCCGGGCGCAACAGGAACCAGCCGTACAACAGCCCGATGATCAGGCAGCCCACCAGGTTGACCGCCAGGGTCGCCGCATAGAAATGCTTCGGCCAATGGGCGCTGACCCAGGTGCCGGTGGCGAAACGCAATAATGTACCAGCGATGCCGGCTGCGGACACGGCAAGAATCGTCTTGAGCACTACTTTCTCCGCTGACGGGGGCTGAGACGGTCGAGTTGGGCCAGATGGTTGAGCTTTTCGCCGATCTTCAGCTCCAGGCCACGGGGCACCGGTTGATAGAGCGCCAGCGGCTCGAGCTCATCGGGAAAGTAATCTTCGCCGGCCGCGTAGGCGTCCGGCTCGTCATGGGCATAGCGGTATTCATCGCCGTAACCCAGCTGTTTCATCAGCTTGGTCGGCGCGTTGCGCAAATGCATCGGCACTTCGAGGGAACCATGTTCGGCCGCCGCTCGCAGCGCCGACTTGAAGCCCATGTACACCGCGTTGCTTTTCGGCGCGCAGGCCAGGTAAGTGATGGCCTGGGCCACCGCCAGTTCGCCTTCCGGGCTGCCGAGGCGCTCCTGCACGTCCCAGGCCGCCAGGCACAGGCTCAAGGCGCGCGGGTCGGCATTGCCGATGTCTTCGCTGGCCATGCGCACCACGCGGCGCGCCAGGTACAACGGGTCGCAACCGCCGTCGATCATGCGCGCGAACCAGTACAGCGCGCCGTCCGGGTTGGAACCGCGTACGGATTTATGCAGCGCCGATATCTGGTCGTAGAACGCTTCACCGCCCTTATCGAAGCGCCGACGCGTGTCGCCCAGCAGGCTTTGCAGCAGGTCCACGCCAATCTCGCCGCCGTCTTCGGCAAGGTCCGAGGCGTTCTCCAACAGGTTGAGAAAACGCCGGCCATCGCCATCGGCGGCCGTGAGCAGGATCTTGAAGCCCTCTTCACTGACGCTCAGCTGGCGCTTGCCCAGGCCCTTGTCTTCGTTCAAGGCACGCTGCAACAACTTCTGCATCGCCGCTTCGTCCAGGCTCTTGAGCACATAGACGCGAGCCCGCGAGAGCAACGCGTTATTGAGTTCGAAAGACGGGTTTTCAGTGGTGGCGCCGATGAAGATCAACGTGCCGTCTTCGACGTACGGCAGGAATGCGTCCTGCTGCGACTTGTTGAAGCGATGCACTTCGTCGACAAACAGGATAGTGCGCTTGCCGTACTGCCCGGCCTGCTGCTTGGCGACTTCCACCGCCTGGCGAATCTCCTTGACCCCGGCCAGCACGGCGGAGACCGTTTCGAAGTGCGCATCCGAGACCTTGGCCAGCAGCCGTGCCAGGGTGGTTTTACCCACCCCCGGCGGTCCCCAGAAAATCATCGAGTGCAGCGCACCCTGCTCCAGGGCTTCACGCAAGGGCTTGCCGCGAGCGAGCAGATGCTCCTGACCGACGTACTCATCCAGGTTGGTCGAGCGCAGGCGCGCGGCCAGGGGTTGGGCAATCGGGTCACTTCGAAACAGATCCATGGGCAGCGTTTGAAACCTCTGGGGAGTTTATTCCTGGATCACGTCGGCACCCTTGGGGATGTCGAACTTGAACTTGGACGCTGGCACAGGCTGGTTGGCCTTGACCCCGGAGAACAGGATATCGGTGCGCTGGCCAACGCTGTCAACCAGGCGCATGTTGTTGATCACGCCGTTGCCGAACGACAGCGACAGGGTGTCGAACAACGTGTCCTTGGATTTTGGCTTGAGCGTGAACTCAATGACATTGCTGGTTTGCTTGGAGGTGATGTCGAAACTGTCGTTGATCTTCGACACGTCCCCCGATAGCAGCAGCGCCGGCGTCTGGTTCAGGCGCGGGTCGAGCTTCTTGATGGTCGCCTGTTCCAGGTCCGGGTCCCACAGCGTGACTTTCTGGCCGTCGGACACGATGGTCTGCTCGGCCTTGCCTTCGGTGTGCCAGTAGAACAGGCCGGGACGCTGCACGGCCATTTCGCCTGCGGTCTCCTGCAACTGGGTGCCACCGGCGTCCAGGGTCAGCTGGGAAAAGCGCGCGGTCAGGGTCTGGGATTTGTCCAGCAGGTTCTTCAGACTGGCCACGGAAGCCGGGTCAGCGTGGGCCGAAACGGCGGTCAGGGCCAGTGCCGGCAACAACAGCATGCGGATAATGCGCATGGGAGTCCTCATTGAATAGTCAGGGCGCGCCGCGTGCTGCCACGCGGCGCGGGATCAGTCGCGCATCTGCCCGGGGGCGATGATTTCGCGCGAGCCGTTGGTGTTCATTGCGGTGACGACGCCGGCGTGTTCCATGGCTTCGATCATGCGGGCGGCGCGGTTGTAGCCGATCTTCAGCTTGCGTTGCACGGCGGAGATCGAGGCTCGGCGGCTTTCCAGCACGAACGCCACGGCTTCGTCGTAGAGCGCGTCGGTTTCGGCGTCATCGTCGCCACCCCCACTGCCGCCATCGAAGCCGCTGCCGGCCTCTTCCACGCCCGCGAGAATGTCGTCGTTGTATTCCGGAGCGCCACGCAGTTTCCAGGCTTCCACCACGCGATGCACTTCATCGTCGGAAACGAACGCCCCGTGGACACGGATCGGCAGGCTGGTGCCGGGCGGCATGTAGAGCATGTCACCGTGGCCCAGCAGTTGCTCGGCGCCGCCCTGGTCGATGATGGTCCGCGAGTCGATCTTGCTCGACACCTGGAACGCCATACGCGTAGGAATGTTGGCCTTGATCAGACCGGTGATCACATCCACCGACGGCCGCTGGGTGGCGAGGATCAGGTGGATCCCGGCCGCACGGGCCTTCTGGGCGATACGCGCGATCAGTTCTTCGACCTTCTTGCCGACGATCATCATCATGTCGGCGAATTCGTCGACCACCACCACGATGGTCGGCAGCTTGGTCAAAAGCGGCGCTTCGTCGTGAATGTTCTCGCGCTTGTACAGCGGGTCGGTCAGCGGCGTACCGGCGTCCTGGGCTTCCTTGACCTTGGCGTTGAAGCCGGACAGGTTACGCACGCCCATCTTCGCCATCAGCTTGTAGCGACGCTCCATCTCGGCGACGCTCCAGCGCAGGGCGTTGGCGGCGTCCTTCATGTCGGTCACTACCGGGCAGAGCAGGTGCGGAATGCCTTCGTAGATCGACAGCTCAAGCATTTTCGGGTCGATCATGATCAGCTTGGCGTCGTCCGGGCCCGATTTGAACAGGATCGACAGGATCATTGCGTTCACGCCCACCGACTTACCTGAACCGGTGGTACCGGCCACCAGCAGGTGCGGCATTTTCGCCAGGTCGGTGATTACCGGCTTGCCGCCGATATCATGGCCGAGGGCCAGGGTGACCGGCGATTTGAAGTTGTCGTATTCCGGGGTCGACAGCACTTCGGAGAAACGCACGATCTGGCGGTCTTCGTTGGGAATCTCGATACCCACGGTGGTCTTGCCGGGAATAACTTCCACCACGCGCACGCTGGTCACGGCCAGGGAGCGCGCCAGGTCCTTGGCCAGGTTGGAAATGCGGCTGACCTTGACGCCTGCGGCCGGCTGAATCTCGTAACGGGTAATGACAGGGCCCGGGTGAATCGAGTCCACCGACACTTCGACGCCGAACTCCTTGAGCTTGATTTCCAGCAGGTGGCCGACGGCCGCCAGGGATTCGGGCGAGTAGTTGAGTTGTTTCTTTTCCGCAGGGTCGAGAATCGAGATCGGCGGCAAGGTGCCTTCGACGGCGCTGTCGATGAACAGCGGCGCCTGTTTCTCTTTCTGCACGCGGTGGCTGGGCTCGGGCGCCTTGGGCGGCGCGGGGGCGATCACCGGCGGCACCTGCTTCTCGCGATCGGACATGTGCTTGCTCAGGGCCTGTTCGCGCTCGATCAGGCGCTCCTTGACCTTGGCCTGCTCGCGGCGGTCCGGTGTGCTTGGGGCCACCACTTCGTTGACACGGGTGTCCACTTCACGCAGTTGCGCAACCATCTGCTTGCGCTCCACACGCGCCGTCCACCAGCGGTTGGCGGCGCCCTGGAACAACTCGAACAGGTCAAGGGTAATCTTGCCGGTCACGTCCATCACTTTGAACCACGACAGGTCGGTGAACACCGTGAGACCGAACAGGAACAGCGCGATGAACATCAGCGTGCTGCCCTGGATATTCAGGGTGCGCCGCGCCAGGTCGCCCAGGCTTTCGCCCAGCGCCCCGCCCGCGCCCGCCGGCAGACCGGTCGGTGCATGGAAATGGATATGGGCCAGGGCCGCGCCGGACAACACCAGGAACACCAGCCCGATCAGGCGCCAGGAGAACAGCCAGCCGCTCCACTGCCAAGGCTCGTGACGCTGGCGGAAAATCTGCCAGGTCTTGATCGCCAGCAACAGCGGAAAGATGTACGCGAAATAACCGAGAATCATGAACAGGATATCGGCGCTGTAGGAACCCACCGGGCCACCGAAATTCTGCACGTCGTCGATTTTGCTGTTATGGCTCCAGCCGGGATCGTCCTTGCCATAGGTGAGCAAGGCCATCATCAGGAACAGGCACAGCGCGCCGATCGCGATCAGCGCACCTTCCTTGAGTCGGTAATGCAGGTGCTGACGCCAGGCCGGCACGACTGCTGCTTTGGGTGTTGCGGCGGATTTCTTCAAAACGGGTCTTTTCCTGCGCCTTTTAGCGCGTCCATCTGTTGAATGACTGCACACGACTGCTCTATCCGAGCAGCTGAAAAATGACAAATGTTGCTGAATCTACTTTTTAACACTGCATAACCCATCGATGAAATGGCGATAACGCCATGAACGCCGCATTGTACGGGTTTGCGTGCGCGATGCCACGTACTTGCCCATCACCCGGCGGCCTGAGCCGTTCACGTGTTGCAGCCTGTTCAATTTGAGCATGCATTGTCTTTGCTGACAAAGGCTTATGCGCTGTATTTACCAATCAAGGCAAGCTTGGCAAATGGCCTGCATTGGCCAGACCCGATTACGACCGCACCTTATACGCAGAGTTGCAGAAACACCCTTAGCCATTTGCGCTGGTCCCGAGGCGCTGCGTCGACAATAATCAGGTCCTGGGGCAGGCGCCCGACCTGCCACTCCCCTCCCCTTCCGTAAGCCTGGATGCCATGCTGACCTGGTTACAACGCGACACCCTGACATTCCCGCCACTGGCCAAGGCCATGCGCGAACCCAACGGCCTGCTTGCCGCCGGCGGCGACCTGTCGGCCGAACGATTGATCCAGGCCTATCGCCACGGCTGCTTTCCCTGGTTCTCCGAAGGCCAGCCAATTCTTTGGTGGTCACCCGACCCACGCACGGTGATCTTCCCCGATGAGCTGCACGTCTCGCGCAGCCTGGGCAAATTATTGCGCCAACAGCGCTATAGCGTGACGTTCGATCAGGATTTCGCAGCGGTCATCCAGGCCTGCGCGGCGCCTCGTGCGTATGCGGACGGCACCTGGATCACCGAAAGCATCCAGAGCGCCTACCTGGAGCTGCATCAGCGTGGTTACGCGCACTCCGTGGAGGTCTGGGACCAGGGCGAGCTGGTCGGCGGCCTGTACGGCCTGGCGATGGGCCAATTGTTTTTTGGCGAATCCATGTTCAGCCGCGCCGACAACGCCTCGAAATTTGGCTTCGCTACGCTGACCCGGCAACTGCAGGCCTGGGGTTTTGTGCTGATTGACTGCCAGATGCCCAATGATCATCTGCACAGCCTGGGCGCACGCGGCATACCGCGCAGCGAATTCGCCGGGTATCTGCGCGATCATTTGGACCAGCCCAGCTCAGGGCCGTGGGTTTCTTAGGCGCCATCCGCGTACCTGGCTTACACTTATTTCAAAGCTTATTCCGAGGGTTGATCATGACCGAGTTGGCGCGCTTGAAGTTTTATGCCACTCAAGCCCACTCTTGCAGCTATCTGCCCGACGAGCAGGCCACCACACTGTTCCTCGATCCCAGCCAGCCGATGGATGTGCATGTGTACGCCGACCTGTCGGAGATGGGCTTTCGGCGCAGCGGCGATCACCTGTACCGACCGCATTGCCAGAACTGCAACGCCTGCGTGCCGGCGCGCATCCCGGTCGCGCAGTTTTTACCGGATCGCAACCAGAAGCGCATTCTCAAGCGCAACGCCGACCTGACGGTAAACGCGGTCAAGCCGCAGTACAGCGAAGAATATTTCGACCTCTATCAACGCTACATCGAACAACGCCATGCCGACGGCGATATGTTCCCGCCCAGCCGCGATCAATTTTCCACGTTCCTGGTGCGTGACCTGCCTTTTTCGCGCTTCTACGAATTTCGCCTCGACGGACGGTTGCTGGCCGTGGCGGTGACCGACCTGCTGCCCAATGGGCTGTCGGCGGTGTACACCTTCTATGAGCCCGCCGAAGAACGCCGCAGCCTGGGGCGCTTTGCGATTCTCTGGCAAATAGGTGAAGCGCTGCGCCTGGAACTGGAGGCGGTGTACCTCGGATACTGGATCAAAAACTGCAAAAAGATGAACTACAAGACCCAATATCGGCCCATTGAGCTGCTGATTAATCAAAGATGGGTAACGCTTAACTAGAACCCCTTGGCTTGAACACCCTTTTTCGGGCACAATGCACGCCGCTTTTGCCTGGCGCAGTTGCACCGGGCCATTCACTGGATACCGAGGGCTTTACTGCATGTCGAAAGAAGACAGCTTCGAAATGGAAGGCACTGTCGTCGACACCCTGCCCAACACCATGTTTCGTGTGGAGTTGGAAAATGGGCACGTCGTAACCGCGCATATCTCCGGCAAGATGCGCAAGAACTACATTCGTATTCTTACCGGTGACAAAGTGCGCGTCGAGCTGACGCCCTATGACTTGAGCAAAGGGCGCATCACTTACCGCGCTCGCTAAGCAAGTCAATACAAGACGCCCGGTTATGCCGGGCGTTTTTGTGTGTGTGTGTTATTTACCTGACACCCAAAACCAATGTGGGAGGGGGCTTGCCCCCGATAGCGGTAGATCAGTCACTCATGTAGCGACTGAAACACTGCTATCGGGGGCAAGCCCCCTCCCACATTGGCGCCCGTAGCTATCGATCAGGCCATTTCCGCCGTGGTTTCGAAGTCGAAGGTCAGTTCGCCGTCCTTCAGATCGATATGCACCACGCCGCCATGGTCGGACAGCTCGCCGAACAGGATCTCTTCGGCCAACGGCCGCTTGATCTTGTCCTGGATCAGACGCGCCATCGGGCGTGCGCCCATTGCCGCGTCGTAGCCACCTTCGGCAATCCAACTGCGCGCCGCTTCGGTGACTTCCAACTGCACGCGCTTGTCTTCCAACTGCGCCTGAAGTTCGGTGAGGAACTTGTCCACCACGCTTTTGATAACCTCATGACTGAGGCGACCAAATTGGATAATGGTGTCCAGACGGTTGCGGAACTCCGGCGTGAAGCTCTTCTTGATCACTTCCATTGCATCGGAAGAGTGATCCTGATGGCTGAAGCCGATCGAAGCCCGCGCGGCGGTTTCGGCACCGGCGTTGGTGGTCATGATCACGATCACGTTGCGGAAGTCCGCCTTGCGCCCGTTGTTGTCGGTCAGGGTGCCGTGGTCCATCACCTGCAGCAGCAGGTTGAAGACTTCCGGGTGGGCCTTCTCGATTTCATCGAGCAGCAATACACAATGCGGCTGCTTGGTGATCGCTTCGGTCAACAGACCGCCCTGGTCGAAACCGACATAGCCCGGAGGCGCACCGATCAGGCGCGACACGGTGTGACGCTCCATGTATTCGGACATGTCAAAGCGCACCAGCTCGATCCCCATGGCCTTGGCCAACTGCCGCGCCGCCTCGGTCTTGCCGACGCCGGTGGGGCCTGCAAACAGGAACGAACCCACTGGTTTGTCCGGCGACTTGAGGCCCGCACGCGATAGCTTGATCGCGGTGGACAACGCGTCGATGGCCGCATCCTGGCCGAATACGGTCAGCTTGAGATCACGTTCAAGATTACGCAGCAGCTCCTTGTCGGAACTGTTGACGTGTTTAGGCGGAATCCGCGCGATCTTCGCCACGATGTCCTCGACCTGCGGCACGTCGATACGCTTTACACGCTTCTCAACCGGCTGCAGGCGCTGATAGGCACCCGCCTCGTCGATCACATCGATGGCCTTGTCCGGCATATGCCGGTCATTGATGTAGCGTGACGCCAGCTCAGCCGCCGCACGCAGGGCTTCATCGGTGTACTCGATGCCATGGTGCGCTTCGAAACGCCCCTTGAGACCGCGCAGGATACCGATGGTGTCTTCAACCGAAGGCTCGGACACATCGACTTTCTGGAAGCGCCGCGCCAGGGCACGGTCTTTCTCGAAGATGCCGCGAAACTCCTGGAACGTGGTCGAGCCGATGCAGCGGATATCACCCGACGACAGCAGCGGCTTGAGCAGGTTGGACGCATCCATCACCCCGCCCGACGCGGCACCCGCGCCAATAATGGTGTGAATCTCGTCGATGAACAGGATCGCCTGCGGGCGTTTTTTCAGTTCGCCGAGCAGCGCTTTGAAACGCTTCTCGAAATCGCCACGGTACTTGGTCCCGGCGAGCAATGCGCCCAGGTCCAGGGAGTAGACGACACTATTGGCCAGCAGGTCCGGCACCTGGTTGTCGACGATACGCTTGGCCAGGCCCTCGGCAATCGCGGTTTTACCCACGCCCGCTTCACCGACCAGCAACGGGTTGTTCTTGCGACGCCGCGCGAGGATCTGCGCTACGCGCTCAACCTCCAGCTCACGCCCCACCAGCGGATCGATCCGCCCCTGGCGCGCCAGTTCATTGAGGTTGCTGGCATAGGCATCCAGCGGGTTGCTTGAAGAAGAAGACTCACCGCCCTCGTCGTCCTGCATATCCTGCTCACCCTCGGAATGATCGCCATGCCCGGGCACCTTGGAGATGCCGTGGGCGATGTAGTTGACGACATCGATACGGGCCACGCTCTGCTGCTTGAGCAGAAACACGGCCTGGCTTTCCTGCTCGCTGAAAATCGCCACCAGCACATTGGCGCCCGTGACTTCACGCTTACCGGAGCTCTGTACGTGGAAGACAGCACGCTGCAATACCCGCTGGAAGCCCAGGGTTGGCTGGGTCTCACGGTCCTCGTCATGCACGGGGATCAGTGGCGTCGTGGAGTCGATAAACTCCTGCAGGTCATGCTTGAGTTTGTCGAGGTTGGCGCCGCACGCACGTAGAACGGTGGCGGCAGCTTCGTTATCCAAAAGTGCCAGCAGCAGGTGTTCGACGGTCATGAATTCATGACGCTTCGAACGAGCCTCCTTGAAGGCAAGATTGAGGGTGACTTCGAGCTCGCGGTTTAACATAGCTTCACCTCATACCCAAGTGGTCGGCGTTAACCGTCCTTCTCGATTTCACAGAGTAGCGGATGCTGGCTTTCCCTGGCGTACTGGTTGACCTGCATGGCCTTTGTCTCGGCGATGTCGCGGGTAAACACTCCACATACTGCCCGTCCTTCTGTGTGAACGGCCAGCATTACCTTGGTCGCCAACTCGCGGTTCAGGTTAAAAAACACCTCGAGCACTTCGACCACGAAATCCATCGGTGTGTAGTCATCATTGAACAAAACCACCTTGTACATCGGCGGCGCCTGTAAAGCAGGCTTGGCCTCCTGAACAGCAATGCCTGCAGAACCGTCGTCGTCATGTTCCTGATCCGGGCGATCCTGATTGAATGTTAGTCGAATCTGGCTATTTGCATGCATGGAAAGAAAGGTTCGTCAGTGGTTCAAATACAGTGGTGGGGGCGACCTGTCAGATTTTCAACTCCAACCCTTTGGTCGCCTTGACTATCGGCAAATCGGTGTTACAACCAATAGAGCCCACAGTGGGTAAAAAAGGTCCGCGCAGTCAACCTTATTTATTCGGGTTAGGACGGATAGACGGGATGATACTCCAGTGATGGAGTCTGGTGCAGAGGGATAAGGGAATGGCTAGTGGTAAGGTCAATTGGTTCAACAACGCCAAAGGGTTTGGGTTTCTTCGAGTGGAAGGCTACGAAGAAGACATTTTCGTGCATTACTCACAAATAGAAATGGAAGGGTATAAAACGCTGAAAGCGGGCCAGCTTGTGCAGTTCGAAAAAATTGTTGAAGGCCGAAAAGGAAAACAAGCCGAAAGAGTTTCTCCTGCCACGACCCCAGCGACCGACGAGCCTTTGGCAATGACCGCACAGAAAGAAGAAACAGCCTGATCCTGCATCCTGCGTCGGGCGAAAAGACCGGCCACTCCAATCATCGGATGGCCGGCTTTTCATACAGCGGCTTTACATATGCGAAATCAACGCATCACCAAAGCCCGACGACGACACCAATGTCGCCCCCTCCATCAGCCGCTCGAAGTCATACGTCACGGTCTTGGCCGAAATAGCGCCATTGGTGCCTTTTATAATCAGATCCGCCGCTTCGACCCAGCCCATATGTCGCAGCATCATTTCCGCCGACAGAATCAATGAGCCCGGGTTGACCTGATCCTTGCCCGCGTACTTCGGTGCAGTACCGTGGGTGGCCTCGAACATGGCCACGGTGTCTGACAGGTTGGCGCCCGGCGCGATACCGATGCCGCCCACTTCCGCCGCGAGTGCGTCGGACAAGTAGTCGCCGTTGAGGTTGAGCGTGGCGATCACATCATATTCAGCCGGACGCAGCAGGATCTGCTGGAGCATCGCATCGGCGATCGCATCCTTGACCACTACATTCTTGCCGGTCCTGGGGTTCTTGAACTGCATCCACGGCCCGCCATCGAGCAGGGTCGCGCCGAACTCCTCGGCCGCCACTTCGTAGGCCCATTCCTTGAAGGCACCTTCGGTGAACTTCATGATGTTGCCTTTGTGCACGATGGTCAGCGAGTCGCGGTCGTTATCCACCACATATTGCAGGGCCTTGCGTGCCAGGCGCTTGGTGCCCTCTTTCGACACCGGCTTGACGCCAATCCCGCAATCCTGGTCGAAACGGATCTTGGTAACCCCCATCTCCTCCTTGAGGAACTTGATCACCTTGATCGCCTCGGGCGAACCGGCCTTCCACTCGATGCCGGCGTAAATATCCTCGGAGTTCTCACGGAAGATGGTCATGTCGACATCCCCGGGCTTCTTGACCGGGCTGGGCACGCCTTCAAACCAGCGCACCGGGCGCAGGCACACATACAGGTCGAGTTGCTGGCGCAAAGCCACGTTCAGCGAACGAATGCCGCCGCCGACCGGGGTGGTCAGCGGGCCCTTGATGGACACCACGTAATCCTTGACCGCGTCCAGGGTTTCCTGGGGCAGCCAGGTGTCCTGGTCGTAGACTTGAGTGGCCTTCTCGCCGGCATATACCTCCATCCACGAGATCTTGCGCTTGCCGCCGTAGGCCTTTTCAACAGCAGCGTCGACCACCTTGATCATCACCGGGCTGATGTCGACGCCGATACCGTCTCCTTCGATATACGGGATGATCGGTTGGTCAGGAACATTGAGAGAATGGTCTGCATTGACGGTGATTTTGTCGCCGACTGCCGGAACCTGAATCTTCTTGTATCCCATGCTGAACTCCATCTATGGATTGAACATCTGGCTGCGTTCGAGCCTACTCCAGATAAATGGCGACTGAAACCTCACGCCATGCTCATTTGCGTCGAAAACAGCATAACTTGTCGCCTACAAGCCTGAAAGCAAAGGGAAAACCGCCAATCTTGAGCACAACGTGCGACGTTGCCCGCACCCGGCCCGCCTGCGACCTTTAGACCAATGGACGACCCACCTTTTGTATGAAGGCTCAGCGTAAGCATAGCGACCTATGTATAATGCCGCCGCTGACCAAAGAGTCACGACGGTTGACCGCTCTAGACAGTAGCCTTCAGCCAGAAAGCAGGACTATTACAATAGTCCAAACGCTTGACGCTCGACTGATGCAACCCAACATCACCGCGAAGAACACTCGACATTTCGCTCATGGATGACTTTGAACGAACGCGCTCCACCCGGCGCATCTCGAGTTTCTGCGCACGCTTTCAGCAAAGAAGAGAGTTAATCCGAATATGCCCACCCGCTCGAAGATCATCTACACCTTCACCGACGAAGCCCCAGCCCTCGCCACCTATTCACTGCTGCCTATCGTAGAGGCCTTCACCGCTTCCGCTGATATTGCCGTGGAAACCCGCGACATTTCCCTCGCCGCGCGCATCCTCGCAAGCTTCCCCGAGCAACTGGGCGCCAAGGCCATCCCGGACCACCTCGCCGAACTGGGCGACCTGGCCGTTACGCCTGAAGCCAACATCATCAAGCTGCCTAACATCAGCGCCTCGACCCCGCAGCTGCAAGCCGCGATCAAGGAACTGCAGGCCCAGGGCTACGCCCTGCCGGACTACCCGGAAACCGTAACCACCGACGCGGAAAAAGAAACCCGTGCACGTTACGACAAGGTCAAGGGCAGCGCCGTGAACCCGGTACTGCGCGAAGGCAACTCCGACCGCCGCGCACCGCTGTCGGTCAAGAACTACGCACGCAAGCACCCGCACAAAATGGGCGCCTGGGCTGCCGACTCCAAGTCGCACATCGCCCACATGAGCAATGGCGACTTCTACGGCAGCGAAAAAGCCGTACAGATCGAAGCCGCTGACGCTGTCAAAATCGAGCTGATCGCTCAAGACGGCACCGCCACTGTCCTGAAGGAAAAGACCTCGGTACAGGCCGGCGAGATCATCGACACCGCCGTGCTGAGCAAAAAAGCCCTGCGCGCATTCATCGCCGCCGAGATCGAAGACGCCAAGAAGCAAGGCGTGCTGCTGTCGGTTCACTTGAAAGCCACCATGATGAAGGTCTCCGACCCGATCATGTTCGGCCAGATCGTTGCCGAGTTCTATAAGGACGCCCTGGCCAAGCACGCCACCGTGCTTGAGCAGATCGGCTTCAACCTGAACAACGGCATCGGCGACCTGTACGCCCGTATCAAGGCGCTGCCGGCTGACCAGCAAGCACAGATCGAAGCGGACATCCAGGCGGTCTACGCCGCTCGCCCATCGCTGGCGATGGTCAACTCCGACAAAGGCATCACCAACCTGCACGTGCCGAGCGACGTCATCGTCGACGCCTCGATGCCTGCCATGATCCGTGACTCCGGCAAAATGTGGGGCACCGACGGCCAGTTGCACGACACCAAGGCCGTGATCCCGGATCGCTGCTACGCCACCATCTACCAGGCCGTCATCGAAGACTGCAAGGCCAATGGCGCCTTCGACCCAACCACCATGGGCAGCGTGCCGAACGTTGGCCTGATGGCCAAGAAAGCCGAAGAGTACGGCTCCCACGACAAGACCTTCCAGATCAAGGCTGACGGCGTCGTCCGCGTCACCGACAGCCAGGGCAAGCTGCTGATGGAACAGTCGGTCGAAGCCGGCGACATCTTCCGCATGTGCCAGACCAAAGACGCGCCGATCCAGGACTGGGTCAAACTGGCCGTCAACCGCGCCCGCGCCAGCAACACCCCGGCCATCTTCTGGCTGGACCCACAGCGCGCGCACGATGGCGTCGTGGTCGAGAAAGTTCAGGCTTACCTGAAAGACCACAACACTGAAGGCTTGGACATCCGCATCATGTCGCCGGTCGACGCGATGAAGTTCACCCTGGAGCGCACCCGCAAGGGCCTGGACACCATCTCGGTGACCGGTAACGTACTGCGCGACTACCTGACCGACCTGTTCCCGATCATGGAACTGGGCACCAGCGCCAAGATGCTTTCGATCGTGCCGCTGATGAACGGCGGTGGCCTGTTCGAAACCGGCGCCGGCGGCTCGGCGCCGAAACACGTGCAGCAGTTGGTGGAAGAAAACTTCCTGCGCTGGGATTCCCTGGGCGAGTTCCTGGCCCTGGCCGCCTCCCTCGAGCATCTGGGCGTGACCTACAACAACCCCAAGGCCCTGGTACTGTCCAAGACCCTGGACCAGGCCACCGGCCAGTTCCTCGACAACAACAAGTCGCCATCGCGCAAAGTCGGCAACATCGACAACCGCGGCAGCCACTTCTACCTGGCGCTGTACTGGGCCCAGGCCCTGGCCGCCCAGACCGAAGACACTGCCCTGCAAGCGCAGTTCGGCGAACTGGCCCAGACCCTGGCCGCGAACGAAGCAACCATCGTTGCCGAGCTCAACGCCGTACAGGGCAAGCCAGTGGACATCGGCGGCTACTACGCGCCGAACCCCGAGCTGACCAGCAAGGCCATGCGTCCAAGCAACACCCTCAATGCGGCGATTGCCAAGTTGAAGTAAGGTTGTAACGATGCAAAGAAACCCCGGCCGAGTGCCGGGGTTTCTGTTTCCACTGTTCACCTGAAGAAACCGGGTCAAATGCGGCAGTGGGCCTACCCTAATACCAGTCAGTCAGGGCTTTTTTTAGGAGCGAGCTTGCTCGCGAAAAACTCACAGGCACCGCGCTCATTCAGAAAGCACGCGTTATCGTTGACGTTTTTCGCGAGCAAGCTCGCTCCTACAGACGGCGGTGTACACTTAACAACGCTGCCGCGCTCAAACGTAACCACGATGCGAAGCGAGCCGCTCTTGATCTGGCATTTGATCTTGATCTCAGGAGCCCCGTTAAACCACGCTGGCCGAACGCAGGCGAGGTGCCGAGTGGTGGGGCAAGAGCGTTTTGCTTACTTTTGCGCTTTTCAAAAGTGAGCCGCTGTAAAAGCGGAACCATTAGCAGCCTTTAGCGCAGAAACGGATATGTACCCGGTCCAATCCAACATCCCGACCAGCCCAGAGGCCGCCATCGGGGGCAAGTCGAATCGTCGCACCGCCCCTCCCACATTTGGACCGGGATCGACACAACATCCTGGTCGACCCAGAGGCCATCATCAGGAGCAAGCTCCCACATTGCCTGCACAATCCTGACCCAAGAACGCACCGCCCCTCCCTGAATCTAGAGGCACCCCATGACCTGGCTCCCCCACATCACCGTCGCCACCCTCGTCGAAGACAACGGCCGCTTCCTGATGGTCGAAGAACTCAAGGGCGGCCGTGCCGTACTCAATCAGCCCGCCGGCCACCTGGACCCGAACGAAACCCTGACCGAAGCCGCCGTGCGTGAAACCCTCGAAGAAACCGGCTGGGACGTCGAAGCCACCGGCATCGTCGGCATCTACCTCTACACCGCCCCGAGCAACGGCGTGACCTATCAACGGGTCTGTTTCATCGCCAAGGCCCTGAAACACCACCCGGACTATCAACTCGACGAAGGCATCCTGCGCGCGCGCTGGCTGACCCGGGACGAGCTGATGGGCCTGCGCGACGACTGGCGCAGCGAGCTGATCATCCGCTGTATCGATGATTATCTGGCCGGCCAGCGTCACAGCCTGGAATTGATCCGTCCTTCTCTTTAGCCTTGCGGGCCCAGGCCTGCTAGAATCGCGTCCTTTTTCAAGACACCCGTTGAAACCCTATGCGTGATCCAGCCCCTTCTGACACACAAAAGAAGCGCGTCATCGTCGGCATGTCCGGCGGCGTGGATTCTTCCGTTTCCGCCGTTCTGCTCATGGAGCAGGGTTATGAGGTGGAAGGCCTGTTCATGAAGAACTGGGAAGAAGACGATGGAACGGAATATTGCACCGCCATGGACGACCTGGCGGACGCCCAGGCCGTGTGCGACAAGATCGGTATCAAGCTGCACACCGCCAACTTCGCCGCCGAGTACTGGGACAACGTGTTCGAGCACTTCCTGGCCGAATACAAGGCCGGCCGTACGCCGAACCCGGACATCCTGTGCAACCGCGAGATCAAGTTCAAGGCGTTCCTCGACTACGCCATGATGCTGGGCGCCGACCTGATCGCCACTGGCCACTACGTACGCCGCCGCGACATCGATGGCCGTACCGAACTGCTCAAGGGCCTGGACCCGAACAAGGACCAGAGCTACTTCCTGCACGCCGTCGGCGGTGAACAGATCGCCAAGACCATGTTCCCGGTCGGTGAGCTGGAAAAGCCCGAAGTGCGCAGGATCGCCGAAAAACACGGCCTGGCCACCGCCAAGAAGAAGGACTCCACCGGCATCTGCTTTATCGGCGAGCGCCGCTTCAGTGATTTCCTCAAGCAATACCTGCCTGCACAACCGGGCGAAATCAAAACCACCGACGGTGAAGTGATCGGCCGTCACCACGGCCTGATGTACCACACCATCGGCCAGCGCCAGGGCCTGGGCATTGGCGGTTTGAAAGACGCCGGTGAAGAGCCGTGGTACGTGCTGGTCAAGGACCTGGAAAACAACGTGCTGATCGTCGGCCAGGGCAACGAACACCCGCTGCTGTTCTCAGGCGCCCTGCTTGCTTCGGACATCTATTGGGTCAACCCGATTGACCTGAGCGCCCCGCGCCGGCTAACCGCCAAAGTACGCTATCGCCAGAGCGACCAGCCGTGCACCCTGGAAAAAACCGCCACGGGTTACCGCGCCACCTTCGATGACCCGCAACGCGCGGTCACTCCAGGCCAATCCGTGGTGTTCTATGACGGCGAAATCTGCCTGGGCGGCGGCGTCATCGAAGTCGCGCAAGCCTGGAGCAACCCGGCATGAGCCCGACCCAGGAGCAATTGACGGCCCTTGGCGGTGTATTTCTCGCTGCGGTACTGGTGGACAAGATCGCCAAGACCGGCCAGGTCACCGAGGCAGGCCTGACCTGCATGCTCGGCAGCCTGTTGATCCGCGACCCCAAGGACACCCTGGAAGTCTACGGCGGCGACGACCTGGCCTTGCGTGAAGGTTACCGGGCCCTGATCGGCGCCCTGGAACGCGACCCCAGCACCCTGCAGCGCGAACCCTTGCGCTACGCCCTGTCGATGCTGGGCCTCGAGCGCCAGTTGGCCAAGCGTGACGATCTGCTCGAAACCATCGGCAAACGCCTGCCGCAGATCCAATCCCAGGTTGAACATTTTGGGCCGGCCCACGAAAACGTGATTGCAGCCTGTGGCGCGCTGTACCAGGACACCTTGAGCACCTTGCGCCAGCGCATCCAGGTGCACGGCGACATGCGCAACCTGCAGCAACCGAACAACGCCTCGAAAATCCGCGCCCTGCTCCTGGCGGGGATTCGTTCGGCACGTTTGTGGCGCCAGTTGGGCGGTCATCGTTGGCAGTTGGTGATCAGCCGACGCAAATTGCTCAAAGAGCTTTACCCGTTGATGCGCAACGAATAAGTCGCACCAGCAAACCTTTTCACGCTGTTACGCGTAATACGCCGGTCAGTTGGCGACGGACCGGCGAATTTTTTCATGTATGATACGCGCCCCATTTCGTTGCCCGACTGTCCGAGAACACCCCATGCAGCTTTCTTCGCTCACTGCGGTTTCCCCTGTTGACGGCCGCTACGCCGGCAAAACCCAGGCCCTGCGCCCTATTTTCAGCGAATACGGTTTGATCCGTGCTCGCGTCCTGGTTGAAGTGCGCTGGCTCCAGCGGCTGGCCGCTCACCCCGCCATCAGCGAAGTGCCGGCGTTTTCCGCCGAGGCCAACGCTGCCTTGAATACCCTGGCGGAAAACTTCTCCCTGGAGCACGCCGAGCGTGTGAAAGAGATCGAGCGCACCACCAACCACGACGTCAAGGCCATCGAGTACCTGCTCAAAGAGCAAGCGGCCAAGCTGCCGGAACTGGCCCAGGTCAGCGAGTTCATCCACTTTGCCTGCACCAGCGAGGACATCAACAACCTGTCCCACGCCCTGATGCTGCGCGAAGGCCGTGATGACGTAATGCTGCCGCTGATGCGCCAGACCGCCGAAGCGATCCGCGAACTGGCGATCCGCTTCGCCGCCGTGCCGATGCTCTCGCGCACCCACGGCCAGCCGGCATCGCCGACCACCTTGGGCAAGGAACTGGCCAACGTGGTGTACCGCCTGGAGCGCCAGATCGCGCAAGTCGCCGCCGTGCCGCTGCTGGGCAAGATCAACGGCGCCGTGGGCAACTACAACGCACACCTGTCGGCCTACCCCGAGATCGACTGGGAAGCCAACGCCCGCGCCTTCATCGAAGACGAGCTGGGCCTGGGCTTCAACCCCTACACCACGCAGATCGAACCCCACGACTACATCGCCGAGCTGTTCGACGCGATCGCACGCTTCAACACTATCCTGATCGACTTCGATCGCGATATCTGGGGCTACATCTCCCTGGGCTACTTCAAGCAGCGCACCATTGCCGGTGAAATCGGTTCGTCGACCATGCCGCACAAGGTCAACCCGATCGACTTCGAAAACTCCGAAGGCAACTTGGGTATCGCCAACGCGCTGTTCCAGCACCTGGCCAGCAAGTTGCCGATCTCGCGCTGGCAGCGCGACCTGACCGACTCCACCGTACTGCGCAATCTCGGCGTGGGCTTTGCCCACAGCGTGATCGCGTATGAAGCCAGCCTCAAGGGCATCAGCAAGCTGGAGCTCAACGAGCAGAAAATCGCCGCTGACCTGGATGCCTGCTGGGAAGTCCTGGCGGAGCCGATCCAGACCGTGATGCGCCGCTACAACATCGAAAACCCTTACGAGAAGCTCAAAGAGTTGACGCGCGGCAAGGGCATCACCTCCGATGCGCTGCAAACTTTCATCGACGGCCTGGACATGCCAGCTGCCGCCAAGGCCGAGCTGAAACTGCTCACCCCGGCCAACTACATCGGTAACGCTGTAGAGCAAGCCAAGCGCATCTGATCATCGCCCGACCCTTTGAGACGCCCGGCCGCGCCGGGCGTTTTTATTCCTGTCTTAAAAGTGCTTTTTTTCAATAGGTTACACATGAATCCTGATATCCCTCTTCAACTACTGGGCGGCATCACGGCACGGGAATTCCTGCGCGACTACTGGCAGAAGAAACCGCTGCTGATCCGCCAGGCCATCCCCGACTTCGAAAGCCCGATCGACGCCGACGAACTGGCCGGCCTGGCCCTGGAAGAAGAAGTCGAGTCGCGCCTGGTGATCGAACACGGCGAACGTCCGTGGGAGCTGCGTCGCGGCCCGTTCGCCGAAGACGCCTTCAGCACCCTGCCCGAGCGTGAATGGACCCTGCTGGTACAGGCGGTGGATCAGTTCGTGCCGGAAGTCGCCGAGCTGCTCGAGCACTTTCGCTTCCTGCCCAGCTGGCGCATCGATGATGTGATGATCAGCTTCGCCGCGCCGGGTGGCAGTGTCGGCCCGCACTTCGATAACTACGATGTGTTCCTGCTGCAAGCCCAGGGCAAGCGCAACTGGAAAATCGGCCAGATGTGCAATTCTGAAAGCCCACTGCTGCAGCACGCCGACCTGCGCATCCTCGCCGAATTCGAAGAAAGCGCCGAATGGGTCCTCGAACCGGGCGACATGCTCTACCTGCCGCCGCGCCTGGCGCATTTCGGCATTGCCGAAGACGACTGCATGACCTACTCGGTAGGCTTCCGTGCGCCGAGCGCCGCCGAGGTGCTGACCCACTTCACCGACTTCCTCAGCCAATACCTGACCGACGAAGAGCGCTACACCGATGCCGACGCCCAGCCGGTCAGCGACCCGCATCAGATTCAGAGCGATGCGCTGGATCGCCTCAAGAGCCTGCTGGCCGAGCACATGAGCGACGAGCGCATGCTGCTGACCTGGTTCGGCCAGTTCATGACCGAACCGCGCTACCCGGAGCTGGTGGCAGGCGAAGAGCTGGGCGAGGACGACTTCATCAGCAGCCTGCAAGACGGCGCGATCCTGGTGCGCAACCCGAGTGCGCGCCTGGCCTGGTCGGAAGTGGACGACGACGTGTTGCTGTTCGCCAGCGGCCAGAGCCGTTACCTGCCGGGCAAACTGCGCGAACTGTTGAAACTGGTGTGCTCGGCAGACGCCCTGCACAGCGAGAACCTCGGCGCCTGGCTGGCCGACGAAGACGGCCGCGACCTGCTGTGCGAACTGGTCAAGCAAGGCAGCCTGGGGTTTGCGGATGAATAGGATTCACGTAAGTGTCGCGGACTGGCGAAAGGATATCGACGAGATTCGGCGCATTCGTGAAGCGGTATTCATCGCTGAACAATCGGTTCCACCCGAGCTGGAATGGGACGCGGATGACGCCGGTGCGATGCACTTCCTGGCGTTCGAAGGTGATTTCCCGATTGGCACCGCGCGGCTGCTGCCCAGCGGCGAGATCGGCCGCGTGTCGGTACTCAAGGACTGGCGCGGGCTGAAGGTCGGCGACAAGTTGATGGAAGCGGTGATCGGCGTGGCCGAGAAGCGCGGCCAGAGCCGGCAATTCCTCAGTGCACAGGTGTATGCCGCGCCGTTCTACGAGCGGCTGGGCTTCAAGATTGTCAGTGATGAGTTTCTTGAAGTCGGGATTCCGCATGTGGATATGGTGCGCGGGGACTGATCCGGGACCGCGTCGCGGCTATCGGGGGCAAGCCCCCTCCCACACTTGAAGATGTACTCGGTCAAAATGTGGGAGGGGGCTTGCCCCCGATAGCTATTTCAGCAACACCACAAAATGCCCTGCCTTGCCAGGGCATTTTGCCGTCTACGATTCAACTTGCGACCCGCCGGGCCGACAAACTGGCACTATCCAAGCCAAATGAATTGCAGAGATAACGGACATGTCCCTACGCACCCTGCTCACCGCCCTCCTCCTGGCTGCCAGCGCATCGGCCATGGCCGACACCGAAGTGGTCAACCTGAGCAACCGCACCAGCGCCGACCTGCTGCCCGTGGCGCAGAACTTTATCGGCAAGGACGGCACCGTGAGTGCCTATGGCAATCAGCTCATCGTCAACGCGGCGCCGACAAAGATCGAAGGCCTGCGCACCCTGCTCGCTCAACTCGACACCCCGGCCAAGCGCCTGCTGATCACCGTCGACACCAATGAAAACAACCAGCAGACCAACGGCGACAGCCAGACCCGTATCATCAGCTACGGCACCACCAGCCGCGACGGCGGCATCCAGCAGATCCAGGCCAGCGAAGGCGTGCCGGCGCTGATCCAGGTCGGCCAGAGCGTACCGCTGACCACCACCCAGCAGGACAGCTACGGGCGCCTGCAGAACCAGACCCAGTATCGCAACGTCACCCAGGGTTTCTACGTGACCGCCAGCGTCACCGGCGAGACCGTTCACCTGGCCATCAGTACCAACCGTGACCGCATGAGCCAGGAACGTCCCGATGTAGTGAACGTACAAAGTACCGACACAACTGTCAGCGGCCGCCTGGGCGAATGGATTTCCCTGGCCGGCGTCAACCGTGAGACCCAGGCCGATAAATCCTCTACAACCCGCAGCTACGCTACTCAGGGCCGCGATGACGTGACGGTGCGGGTCAAGGTCGACACGCTGAACTGAAGCACCAAAAACTGACTGGCGAGTCGTATTAGACTAAATATGTAGTGCCTGAAAAAAAGCACTACAAAACATTTGACGCCCCCAAAAAGGCTGTGCATGATGGCCTCGCTCCCGCTAATCAAGGGCCCTGGGAAGGGCCTTCGAACCCTACAAGACGCGACGACGAGGTTTAACTACATGGCACTGACACGCGAACAGCAAATTGCAGCCCTTGAAAAAGACTGGGCTGAAAACCCACGCTGGAAAGGCGTGACCCGCGCTTATTCCGCTGCTGACGTCGTCCGCCTGCGTGGCTCGGTCCAACCTGAGCACACCTTTGCAAAACTCGGCGCCGAGAAGCTGTGGAACCTGGTCACCCAGGGGGCCAAGCCGTCCTTCCGTCCCGACAAAGATTTCGTCAACTGCATGGGCGCCCTCACTGGCGGCCAGGCAGTGCAGCAGGTAAAAGCCGGTATCCAGGCGATCTACCTGTCCGGCTGGCAAGTGGCCGCGGACAACAACTCCGCTGAATCCATGTACCCCGACCAATCGCTGTACCCGGTGGACTCCGTGCCGACCGTGGTCAAGCGCATCAACAACTCGTTCCGTCGTGCCGACCAGATCCAGTGGAAAGCCGGTAAAGGTCCGGGCGACGAAGGCTACATCGACTACTTCGCGCCTATCGTGGCCGACGCCGAAGCCGGTTTCGGCGGCGTACTCAACGCCTACGAGCTGATGAAGAGCATGATCGAGGCGGGCGCCGCCGGCGTGCACTTCGAAGACCAGCTGGCCTCGGTGAAAAAATGCGGCCACATGGGCGGCAAAGTGCTGGTTCCGACCCAGGAAGCCGTACAGAAATTGACCGCCGCCCGTTTGGCCGCTGACGTTGCCGGTACGCCAACCATCATCCTGGCGCGCACCGATGCCAACGCCGCTGACCTGCTGACTTCGGACTGCGACCCGTACGACCAGCCATTCGTCACCGGCGAACGCACCCAGGAAGGTTTCTATAAAGTGCGCGCCGGTCTCGACCAGGCAATCGCCCGTGGCCTGGCCTACGCGCCGTACGCCGACCTGATCTGGTGCGAAACCGCCAAGCCGGACCTGGACGAAGCGCGTCGCTTCGCCGAAGCGATCAAGAAGGAATACCCGGACCAACTGCTGTCCTACAACTGCTCGCCTTCCTTCAACTGGAAGAAGAACCTGGACGACGCGACCATCGCCAAGTTCCAGCGTGAACTGTCCGCCATGGGCTACAAGCACCAGTTCATCACCCTGGCCGGCATTCACAACATGTGGCACAGCATGTTCAACCTGGCGCACGACTACGCCCGCAACGACATGACCGCCTACGTGAAGCTGCAGGAGCAGGAATTCGCTGACGCCGCCAAAGGCTACACCTTCGTGGCGCACCAGCAGGAAGTGGGCACCGGCTACTTCGACGACATGACCACCGTGATCCAGGGCGGCACCTCGTCCGTGACCGCGCTGACCGGTTCGACCGAGGAAGAGCAGTTCCACTGAGTGACTGAGTACACGGCCACTGTGGCCCCAGGGAAGACCTAACCGCAGTGCCGCACAGCCATCACGCCCCGACTGGTTCGGGGCGTTTTTTTGCGCGTAAAAAATGCCGCTGGAACAACGCAGATCAAAATGTGGGAGGGGGCTTGCCCCCGATAGCGGTGGGCCAGCAACCGATGTGCTGACTGACACCCGGCAATCGGGGGCAAGCCCCCTCCCACAATGGATTTTGCAAAAAACATTGATCCAGAGCGGTGTCCGCCCGGATCAAATCAGTTAAAAGATGCGCACCCATAACTAAGCGACACTCAACCAAGTAACGGCAACTTACCCTGCTACACGAGAAACATTCGCTTAAACCCCACGCAAACAATATTCATTATCATTTGGAATGAGAAAACTTCGTTACCACTTAAACAAAACACATTTGATAAAAAGCCCGCTAATGCCCGCCCTGCAAGGGCTACAGCCCCATAAAGGTGCACTATGTGCTTATTCCGCCGAATAATTTCGCCACAGGAATTTTACTTGCCCGGTGTTTAGCCATAAAATCACCGCGATTGATTGCAGTGCGACATATCGTCACTGCATCGTGACTTTTTCGAGCTCAGAGACCTTTGCTCTCTGTTAAGGATTTCCAGCATGACCGACGCGACAGGACTCATGGCCCACAACTGGGGCTTTGCCATTTTCCTCCTCGGTGTTGTGGGGCTTTGCGCCTTCATGCTCGGCGTCTCCAGCCTCCTCGGGTCAAAAGCCTGGGGTCGCAGCAAAAACGAACCGTTCGAGTCGGGCATGCTACCTACAGGTGGCGCCCGCTTGCGGCTCTCAGCCAAATTCTATCTGGTCGCGATGCTCTTCGTGATCTTCGATATCGAAGCCCTCTTTCTCTTTGCCTGGTCTGTGTCCGTCCGCGAAAGCGGCTGGACCGGATTCGTCGAAGCTCTCGTTTTCATAGCAATTCTGTTGGCAGGTCTTGTCTACCTGTTCCGAGTGGGCGCCCTTGACTGGGCTCCGGAAGCTCGTCGCAAGCGGCAAGCGAAGCTGAAACAATGAGGCTTTGGCGATGCAATACAATCTCACCAGGATCGACCCGGATGCTCCTAACGAGCAGTACCCCATCGGCGAACGGGAAACCGTTTCCGACCCGTTAGAAGACCAAGTCCACAAAAACATCTACATGGGCAAGCTGGAAGACGTGCTGAGTGGCGCGGTCAACTGGGGGCGTAAGAACTCCCTGTGGCCGTACAACTTCGGCCTTTCGTGCTGCTACGTGGAAATGACCACCGCCTTCACGGCGCCCCACGACATCGCGCGCTTTGGCGCCGAGGTTATCCGGGCATCGCCGCGCCAGGCGGATTTCATGGTTATCGCCGGTACCTGCTTTATCAAGATGGCGCCGATCATCCAGCGTCTCTATGAGCAAATGCTCGAACCGAAATGGGTGATCTCCATGGGTTCGTGCGCCAACTCCGGTGGCATGTACGACATCTACTCCGTCGTTCAAGGGGTGGACAAGTTCCTGCCCGTGGACGTCTACGTGCCTGGCTGCCCGCCCCGTCCCGAAGCATTCCTGCAAGGCTTGATGCTGTTGCAGGAATCGATTGGCAAGGAGCGTCGCCCGCTGTCCTGGGTCGTCGGCGATCAAGGCGTGTACCGCGCCGAGATGCCGTCCCAAAAGGAACAGCGCCGCGAACAGCGAATCGCAGTCACCAACCTGCGCAGCCCCGACGAAGTCTGATCCAGCCCGCTTCTTTTTATAGAACGAAAACCTGGCTTCATTCTTTACGTTGACCGAAAGCGATAAAAAACCATGACTACAGGCAGTGCTCTGTATATCCCGCCTTACAAGGCAGACGACCAGGATGTGGTTGTCGAACTCAATAACCGTTTTGGCCCTGACGCCTTCACCGCCCAGGCCACACGCACCGGTATGCCGGTGCTGTGGGTGGCGCGTGCCAGGCTCGTCGAAGTCCTGAACTTCCTGCGCAACCTGCCCAAGCCGTACGTCATGCTCTATGACCTGCATGGCGTGGACGAGCGTCTGCGCACCAAGCGCCAGGGTTTGCCGAGCGGCGCCGATTTCACCGTGTTCTACCACTTGATGTCGCTGGAACGTAACAGTGACGTGATGATCAAGGTCGCGCTGAGCGAGAGCGACCTGAGCGTCCCGACCGTGACCGGTATCTGGCCGAACGCCAGCTGGTACGAGCGTGAAGTGTGGGACATGTTCGGTATCGATTTCCCGGGCCACCCGCACCTGACGCGCATCATGATGCCGCCGACCTGGGAAGGTCACCCTCTGCGCAAGGACTACCCTGCCCGCGCCACCGAGTTCGACCCGTTCAGCCTGACCCTCGCCAAGCAGCAGCTTGAAGAAGAGGCCGCGCGCTTCCGTCCGGAAGACTGGGGCATGAAGCGTTCCGGCACCAACGAGGACTACATGTTCCTCAACCTGGGCCCGAACCACCCTTCGGCCCACGGCGCCTTCCGGATCATCCTGCAACTGGACGGCGAGGAAATCGTCGACTGCGTCCCGGACATCGGCTACCACCACCGTGGCGCCGAAAAGATGGCCGAGCGTCAATCCTGGCACAGCTTCATCCCCTACACCGACCGTATCGACTACCTCGGCGGCGTGATGAACAACCTGCCGTACGTGCTCTCGGTCGAGAAGCTGGCCGGTATCAAAGTGCCGGACCGCGTCGACACCATCCGCATCATGATGGCCGAGTTCTTCCGCATCACCAGCCACCTGCTGTTCCTGGGTACCTACATCCAGGACGTCGGCGCCATGACCCCGGTGTTCTTTACCTTCACCGACCGCCAGCGCGCCTACAAGGTCATCGAAGCCGTCACCGGTTTCCGCCTGCACCCGGCCTGGTACCGCATCGGCGGTGTGGCCCACGACCTGCCGAACGGCTGGGAGCGCCTGGTCAAGGAATTCATCGACTGGATGCCCAAGCGTCTGGACGAGTACCAGAAGGCCGCCCTGGATAACAGCATCCTCAAGGGCCGTACCATCGGCGTCGCGCAATACAACACCAAAGAGGCCCTGGAATGGGGCGTCACCGGTGCCGGCCTGCGTTCCACCGGTTGCGACTTCGACCTGCGCAAGGCGCGCCCGTACTCCGGCTACCAGAACTTCGAGTTCGAAGTGCCGCTGGCGGCCAATGGCGATGCCTACGACCGTTGCATCGTGCGCGTCGAAGAAATGCGCCAGAGCCTGAAGATCATCGAGCAATGCATGCGCAACATGCCGGCAGGCCCGTACAAGGCGGATCACCCGCTGACCACGCCGCCGCCCAAAGAGCGCACGCTGCAGCACATCGAAACCCTGATCACGCACTTCCTGCAAGTCTCGTGGGGCCCGGTGATGCCGGCCAACGAGTCCTTCCAGATGATTGAAGCGACCAAGGGCATCAACAGTTATTACCTGACGAGCGATGGCGGCACCATGAGCTACCGCACCCGGATTCGTACCCCAAGCTTCCCGCACTTGCAGCAGATCCCTTCGGTGATCAAAGGCGAGATGGTCGCGGACTTGATTGCGTACCTGGGTAGTATCGATTTCGTTATGGCCGACGTGGACCGCTAAGCATGAACAGCACGCTTATCCAGACAGACCGTTTCACCCTGAGTGAAACCGAGCGCTCGGCCATCGAGCACGAGCTGCATCACTACGAAGACCCGCGCGCGGCGTCGATCGAAGCCTTGAAGATCGTCCAGAAGGAACGTGGCTGGGTGCCGGACGGCGCACTCTACGCCATCGGCGAGATCCTCGGCATTCCCGCCAGCGACGTTGAAGGCGTGGCCACGTTCTACAGCCAGATCTTCCGCCAGCCGGTGGGCCGCCACATCATTCGCGTGTGCGACAGCATGGTTTGCTACATCGGTGGCCACGAGTCCGTGGTCAGCGAGATCCAGGCCAAACTGGGCATCGGCCTCGGCCAGACCACCGCCGACGGCCGCTTCACGCTGCTGCCGGTGTGCTGCCTGGGCAACTGCGACAAGGCGCCGGCGTTGATGATCGACGACGACACATTCGGTGACGTACAGCCTGCTGGCGTGACCCAATTGCTCGAGGGCTACCCATGACCCTGACTTCCTTCGGCCCGGCCAACCTGATCAAGCGTTCGGCCGAGACCCACCCGCTGACCTGGCGCCTGCGTGATGACGGTGAGCCGGTATGGCTTGACGAATACCAGGCCAAGAACGGCTACGCCGCCGCGCGCAAGGCCTTCGCCGACATGGCCCAGGACGATATCGTCCAGACAGTGAAAGACGCCGGCCTTAAAGGCCGCGGCGGTGCAGGCTTCCCCACGGGTGTTAAGTGGGGCCTGATGCCCAAGGACGAATCCATCAACATCCGCTACCTGTTGTGCAACGCGGATGAAATGGAGCCCAACACCTGGAAAGACCGCATGCTGATGGAGCAACTGCCCCATCTGCTGATCGAAGGCATGCTGATCAGCGCCCGCGCGCTGAAAACCTATCGGGGTTATATCTTCCTGCGCGGCGAGTACACCACCGCCGCCAAGCACCTCAACCGTGCCGTGGCCGAAGCCAAGGCGGCGGGCCTGCTGGGCAAGAACATCCTGGGCTCGGGTTTCGACTTTGAGCTGTTCGTGCACACCGGCGCCGGGCGTTATATCTGCGGTGAAGAAACCGCACTGATCAACTCCCTCGAAGGCCGCCGCGCCAACCCGCGTTCCAAGCCGCCCTTCCCTGCCGCCGTGGGCGTGTGGGGCAAGCCGACCTGCGTGAACAACGTCGAGACCCTGTGCAACGTGCCGGCGATCATCGCCGACGGCGTGGACTGGTACAAATCGTTGGCCCGTGAAGGCAGTGAAGACATGGGCACCAAGCTCATGGGCTTCTCCGGCAAGGTCAAGAACCCGGGCCTGTGGGAACTGCCATTCGGCGTGACCGCGCGCGAGCTGTTCGAGGACTACGCCGGCGGCATGCGCGACGGCTACACCTTGAAAGCCTGGCAGCCAGGCGGCGCCGGCACCGGTTTCCTGCTGCCCGAGCACCTCGACGCACAGATGTATGCCGGCGGCATCGGCAAGGTGGGCACCCGGATGGGCACCGGCCTGGCGATGGCGGTGGACAACACGGTGAACATGGTCTCGCTGCTGCGCAACATGGAGCAGTTCTTTGCCCGTGAATCCTGCGGCTTCTGCACCCCTTGCCGCGACGGTCTGCCGTGGAGCGTCAAGCTGCTGATGGCCCTGGAAAACGGCGAAGGCCGCGAGGGTGATATCGAAACCCTGCTCGGGCTGGTCGGTTTCCTCGGCCCAGGCAAGACCTTCTGTGCTCACGCACCGGGCGCAGTGGAGCCATTGGGCAGCGCAATCAAATACTTCCGCCCTGAATTCGAGGCCGGCATCGCGCCAACCCGCGCGGGTGAACTCACTCAGGTGGTATCACCGACCATGGTCGGTGCGTAGAGCTTAAAGAAGCGAAGGGTCCGTTCCCTTCGCTTTTCTCATGTGCGGACGCCTTGATGGCTGTGTTGATGCACATGAATAACAAGATTCCATTAGCCACGCCCGCTGACAACGGGCCAACGAAGAACTTTGAACCATGGCCACTATCCACGTAGACGGCAAAGCGCTCGAAGTCGATGGGGCGGACAACCTGTTACAGGCATGTCTGTCACTCGGCCTCGACATCCCGTATTTCTGCTGGCACCCCGCGCTTGGTAGCGTCGGTGCCTGTCGCCAGTGTGCGGTCAAGCAATACACCGACGAGAACGACACCCGTGGTCGTATCGTCATGTCCTGCATGACCCCAGCCACCGACAACACCTGGATCTCCATCGACGATGAAGAATCCAAGGCGTTCCGCGCCAGCGTGGTCGAATGGCTGATGACCAACCACCCCCACGACTGCCCGGTCTGTGAGGAAGGCGGTCATTGCCACCTGCAAGACATGACGGTGATGACCGGCCACAACGAGCGCCGTTATCGCTTCACCAAGCGCACCCACCAGAACCAGGACCTCGGCCCGTTCATTTCCCACGAAATGAACCGCTGCATCGCCTGCTATCGCTGCGTGCGCTTCTATAAAGACTACGCCGGCGGCACTGACCTCGGCGTATTCGGCGCCCACGACAACGTGTACTTCGGTCGCGTTGAAGACGGCGTGCTTGAAAGCGAGTTCTCCGGCAACCTCACCGAGGTCTGCCCGACCGGTGTGTTCACCGACAAGACTCACTCCGAGCGCTACAACCGCAAGTGGGACATGCAGTTCGCCCCGAGCATCTGCCATGGCTGCTCCAGCGGTTGCAACATCTCCCCGGGCGAGCGCTACGGCGAACTGCGTCGTATCGAAAACCGCTTCAACGGTTCGGTCAACCAGTACTTTCTGTGCGACCGTGGCCGTTTCGGCTATGGCTACGTCAACCGCGAAGATCGCCCACGCCAGCCGCTGCTGGCCGATGGCGCCAAGCTGAGCCTGGACGCGGCGCTGGATAAAGCCGCCGACCTGTTGCGCGGGCGTAATATTGTCGGTATCGGTTCGCCCCGCGCCAGCCTCGAAAGCAACTTCGCGTTGCGCGAGCTGGTCGGCGCCGAGCACTTCTACAGCGGTATCGAAGCCGGTGAACTGGAGCGCATCCGCCTGGTCCTGCAAGTGCTGAACGACAGCCCGCTCCCCGTTCCGAACATGCGCGACATCGAAGACCACGACGCCATTTTCGTGCTCGGTGAAGACCTGACCCAGACCGCTGCGCGTATCGCGTTGTCGCTGCGCCAGTCGGTCAAAGGCAAGGCCGAGGAAATGGCCGACGCCATGCGCGTACAGCCGTGGCTTGACGCGGCGGTGAAAAACATCGGCCAGCACGCACTCAATCCTCTGTTTATCGCATCCCTGGCTGAAACCAAGCTCGACGATATCGCCGAAGAATGCGTCCACGCAGCACCGGACGACCTGGCCCGCCTCGGTTTCGCCGTGGCCCATGCCCTCGACGCCAGCGCGCCGGCCGTTGAAGGCCTGGACGCTGAAGCTGTCGAGTTGGCTCAGCGTATTGCCGACGCCCTGCTGGCAGCCAAGCGCCCCTTGATCATTGCCGGTACCTCGTTGGGTTCCAAGGCGCTGATCGAAGCCGCCGCCAACATCGCCAAGGCCCTGAAACTGCGCGACAAGAACGGCTCCATCAGCCTGGTCGTGCCGGAAGCCAACAGCCTCGGCCTGGCCATGCTCGGCGGCGAGTCCGTGGATGCCGCGCTGCAAGCGGTGATCGACGGCAATGCCGACGCCATCGTCGTGCTGGAAAACGACCTGTATACCCGCACCGCTGCGGCCAAGGTTGACGCTGCACTCAACGCCGCCCAGGTGCTGATCGTTGCCGACCACCAGAAGACCGCCACCAGCGAGCGTGCCCACCTGGTATTGCCGGCGGCGACCTTCGCCGAAGGCGACGGCACCCTGGTCAGCCAGGAAGGCCGCGCCCAGCGTTTCTTCCAGGTGTTCGATCCGAAGTACATGGACGCCAGCATCCTGGTTCATGAAGGTTGGCGCTGGCTGCATGCCCTGCGCGCGACCCTGCTGAACCAGCCGATCGACTGGACCCAGCTCGACCACGTCACCGCCGCGACCGCTGCAAGCACACCGCAACTTGCGCGGATTGTCGATGCCGCACCGTCCGCTTCGTTCCGCATCAAGGGCCTGAAACTGGCGCGTGAACCGCTGCGCTACTCCGGGCGCACCGCCATGCGTGCTGACATCAGCGTGCATGAACCCCGTACGCCGCAAGACATCGACACCGCGTTCGCCTTCTCCATGGAAGGTTACTCGGGCTCGGCCGAACCGCGTCAGCAGGTGCCATTTGCCTGGTCGCCGGGCTGGAACTCGCCGCAGGCCTGGAACAAGTTCCAGGACGAAGTCGGTGGTCACATCCGCGCGGGCGACCCGGGCACCCGCCTGATCGAAAGCAGCGGCGATTCGCTGAACTGGTTCGCGGCGGTACCGCGTCCGTTCAACCCGGCGCCGGGCACTTGGCAGGTCGTGCCGTTCTTCCACCTGTTCGGCAGCGAAGAGACCTCTTCCAAGGCCGCGCCGGTTCAAGAACGCATCCCCGCAGCCTACGTGTCGCTGGCCAAGTCCGAAGCCGACCGCCTGGGCGTCAACGACGGTGCCCTGCTCAGCCTGAGCGTGGCCGGCCAGACCCTGCGTCTGCCGCTGCGCATCAACGACGAGCTGGGCGCCGGCCTGGTTGCACTGCCAAAAGGCCTCGCCGGGATTCCTCCAGCGATCTTTGGCCACACCGTTGACGGTCTGCAGGAGGCAGCGCAATGACTTGGTTCACTCCTGAAGTGATCGACGTGATCATCTCGGTGGTCAAGGCCATCGTGATCCTGTTGGCCGTGGTCGTCGCGGGCGCCCTGCTCAGCTTCGTCGAACGTCGCCTGCTGGGCTGGTGGCAGGACCGTTACGGTCCGAACCGCGTCGGCCCGTTCGGCATGTTCCAGATCGCCGCCGACATGCTGAAAATGTTCTTCAAGGAAGACTGGACTCCGCCGTTCGCCGACAAGGTGATCTTCACCCTGGCGCCGGTCGTGGCCATGAGCGCCTTGCTGATCGCCTTCGCGATCATCCCGATCACCCCGACCTGGGGCGTGGCGGACCTGAACATTGGCCTGCTGTTCTTCTTCGCGATGGCCGGTTTGTCGGTGTATGCGGTGCTGTTCGCCGGCTGGGCAAGTAACAACAAGTTCGCCCTGCTCGGCAGCCTGCGTGCCTCGGCGCAAACCGTCTCCTATGAAGTGTTCATGGGGTTGGCACTGATGGGCATCGTGGTGCAGGTTGGCTCGTTCAACATGCGCGACATCGTCGAGTACCAGGCGCAGAACCTGTGGTTCATCATTCCGCAGTTCTTTGGCTTCTGTACCTTCTTCATCGCGGGCGTGGCCGTGACTCACCGTCACCCCTTCGACCAGCCGGAAGCGGAACAGGAACTGGCCGACGGTTACCACATTGAATATGCCGGCATGAAATGGGGCATGTTCTTCGTCGGTGAGTACATCGGCATCATCTTGATCTCGGCCCTGCTGGTCACGCTGTTCTTCGGCGGCTGGCACGGCCCGTTCGGCATCCTGCCGCAGTTGGCCTTCTTCTGGTTCTTCCTGAAGACCGCGTTCTTCATCATGCTGTTCATCCTGCTGCGCGCCTCGATTCCGCGCCCGCGCTATGACCAGGTGATGGATTTCAGCTGGAGATTCTGCCTGCCGCTGACCCTGATCAATTTGCTGGTGACGGCTGCCGTCGTGTTGTTGAACACGCCGGCTGCCGCGGTTCAGTGAGGATTTGACCCATGTTCAAATATATTGGCGACA
The DNA here is from genome assembly GCF_900004715.1 of Pseudomonas sp. 24 E 13. Lineage (NCBI taxonomy): Bacteria > Pseudomonadati > Pseudomonadota > Gammaproteobacteria > Pseudomonadales > Pseudomonadaceae > Pseudomonas > Pseudomonas sp. 24 E 13. Next base: position 53,640 of record NZ_CVTO01000135.1, on the reverse strand, counting down.
TCGTTAAGGGTACCGGTACCCAGTTGCGAAGCCTGGTGATGGTGTTCGGTCACGGCTTTCGCAAACGCGACACCCTGCAATACCCGGAAGAGGCGGTGTACCTGCCGCCGCGCTATCGCGGCCGCATCGTACTGACCCGCGACCCCGATGGCGAAGAGCGTTGCGTAGCCTGCAACCTGTGCGCCGTGGCCTGCCCGGTAGGTTGCATCTCCCTGCAGAAAGCTGAAACCGAAGACGGTCGCTGGTACCCGGACTTCTTCCGCATCAACTTCTCGCGCTGCATTTTCTGCGGCCTGTGCGAGGAAGCTTGCCCGACCACCGCGATCCAGCTCACACCGGATTTCGAGATGGCCGAGTTCAAACGTCAGGACCTGGTGTACGAGAAAGAAGATCTGCTGATCTCTGGTCCCGGTAAAAACCCTGATTACAACTTCTATCGTGTTGCAGGTATGGCCGTTGCCGGTAAGCCAAAAGGCGCCGCACAAAACGAAGCCGAGCCGATCAACGTGAAGAGCTTGCTGCCTTAAGGAAGAAAGATGGAATTCGCTTTCTATTTCGCATCGGGTATTGCAGTGGTGTCCACGCTTCGCGTGATCACCAACACCAACCCCGTGCACGCCCTGCTCTACCTGATCATTTCGCTGATCGCCGTGGCCATGACCTTCTTTGCCCTCGGCGCACCGTTCGCCGGTGTACTGGAAGTGATCGCCTATGCCGGCGCCATCATGGTGCTGTTCGTGTTTGTGGTGATGATGCTCAACCTGGGGCCGGCTTCGGTCGCCCAGGAACGCGTCTGGCTCAAGCCCGGCATCTGGCTCGGCCCGGTTGTCCTCGCAGCCCTGCTGCTGGGTGAACTGCTGTATGTGCTGTTCGCTCACCAGAGCGGCCAGGCCATCGGCCACACCACCGTGGACGCGAAAGCCGTGGGCGTCAGCCTGTTCGGCCCGTACCTGCTGGTGGTCGAACTGGCTTCGATGCTGCTGCTTGCCGCAGCCATCACGGCCTTCCACTTGGGCCGCAACGAAGCCAAGGAGCAATGACGATGCCTGCTATCCCTTTGGAGCATGGTCTGGCGGTCGCCGGCATCCTGTTCTGCCTTGGCCTGGTCGGCCTGATGGTTCGCCGTAACATTTTGTTCGTGTTGATGAGCCTGGAAATCATGATGAACGCTGCGGCACTGGCGTTCATCGTGGCAGGCGCACGTTGGGGCCAGCCGGATGGACAAGTCATGTTCATCCTGGTGATCAGCCTGGCAGCCGCAGAGGCCAGTATCGGCCTGGCGATCCTGCTGCAACTGTATCGTCGCTTCCACACGCTTGATATCGACGCTGCCAGTGAGATGCGCGGATGAACATGATCTTTCTGACTTTCGTATTTCCCCTGATCGGTTTCCTGCTGCTGTCGTTCTCTCGCGGACGCTGGTCGGAGAACCTCTCGGCCCTGATCGGCGTGGGCTCGATTGGCTTGTCGGCCATCGTTGCCGCCTACGTCATCTGGCAATTCAACGTAGCGCCGCCGGAAGGCGGTCACTACACCCTGGTGCTGTGGCAGTGGATGTCGGTGGAGGGCTTCAAGCCCAACTTCGCGCTCTATGTCGACGGCCTGTCGATCACCATGCTCGGCGTGGTGGTGGGCGTGGGTTTCCTGATCCACCTGTTCGCGTCCTGGTACATGCGCGGTGAAGCGGGCTACTCGCGCTTCTTCTCGTACACCAACCTGTTTATCGCCAGCATGCTGTTCCTCGTGCTGGGCGATAACCTGTTGTTCCTGTACTTCGGCTGGGAAGGCGTGGGCCTGTGCTCGTACCTGTTGATCGGTTTCTACTACAGCAACCGCAACAACGGTAACGCCGCACTCAAGGCGTTTATCGTCACGCGGATCGGCGACGTGTTCATGGCCATCGGCCTGTTCATCCTGTTCCAACAGGTGGGCACGCTGAACATCCAGGAACTGCTGGTGCTGGCACCGCAGAAATTCCAGGTCGGCGATTTCTGGATCACCCTGGCGACCCTGATGCTGCTGGGCGGTGCCGTGGGTAAATCCGCGCAACTGCCACTGCAGACCTGGCTGGCGGATGCGATGGCCGGTCCTACCCCGGTGTCGGCACTGATCCACGCCGCGACCATGGTCACCGCCGGTGTCTACCTGATTGCCCGTACCCATGGCCTGTTCACCCTGGCGCCGGACATCCTGCACCTGGTCGGCATCGTCGGCGGCGTGACCCTGGTACTGGCCGGCTTCGCCGCACTGGTCCAAACCGACATCAAGCGTATCCTCGCCTACTCGACCATGAGCCAGATCGGCTATATGTTCCTGGCCCTGGGCGTCGGCGCCTGGGACGCGGCGATCTTCCACCTGATGACCCACGCCTTCTTCAAGGCCCTGCTGTTCCTTGCTTCCGGTGCGGTGATCGTTGCCTGCCACCACGAGCAGAACATCTTCAAGATGGGTGGCCTGTGGAAGAAACTGCCACTGGCCTACGCCAGCTTCATCGTCGGTGGTGCCGCCCTGGCCGCCCTGCCGCTGGTGACCGCAGGCTTCTACTCCAAGGACGAAATCCTCTGGGAAGCGTTTGCCAGCGGTAACCATAACCTGCTGTACGCAGGCCTGGTGGGTGCGTTCATGACCTCGCTGTACACCTTCCGCCTGATCTTCATCACCTTCCACGGTGAAGCCAAGACCGAAGCCCATGCAGGCCACGGCATCTCGCACTGGTTGCCGCTGTCGGTGCTGATCATCCTGTCGACGTTCATCGGCGCGCTGATCACCCCGCCATTGGCCGGTGTACTGCCGCCAAGCGTCGGCCATGCCGGCGGCGCCGACAAGCACAGCCTGGAGATCGCCTCGGGCGCCATCGCCATCGCCGGTATCCTGCTCGCGGCCCTGCTGTTCCTCGGCAAGCGTCGCCTGGTAACCGCCGTGGCCAACAGTGGCATTGGCCGTTTCCTCTCGGCCTGGTGGTTCGCCGCCTGGGGCTTCGACTGGATCTACGACAAACTGTTCGTCAAGCCTTACCTTGCGATCAGCCACGTGCTGCGCAAAGACCCGCTCGACCAGACCATCGGTCTGATCCCGCGCGCCGCCAAGGCCGGTCACACCGCCCTGAGCCGCAGCGAGACCGGCCAATTGCGTTGGTACGCAGCGTCCATGGCGGCCGGTGCCGTGCTGGTGATCGGCGCCATCGTGGTGGTGGCGGTATGACTATGAACTTTGCGAACTTTGCAAACTTGCGAAAGGAAACGAGCCTGTCATGATTCTGCCCTGGCTAATCCTGATCCCCTTTATCGGCGGCCTGCTCTGCTGGATGGGTGAACGCTTCGGCGCCACCCTCCCCCGCTGGATCGCGTTGCTGACCATGTCCCTGGAACTCGCGCTCGGCCTTTGGCTGTGGGCCCACGGCGACTATTCATTCGCTCCGGCACCGGGTGTCGATCCCACCTTCGCGCTTGAATTCAAGCACGTGTGGATCCAGCGCTTCGGCATCAACGTGCACCTGGCGCTGGACGGCCTGTCGCTGTTGATGATCCTGCTGACCGGCCTGCTGGGTATCCTCTCGGTACTCTGCTCGTGGAAAGAGATCCAGCGTCACGTGGGCTTCTTCCACCTGAACCTGATGTGGATCCTGGGCGGCGTTGTCGGCGTGTTCCTGGCGCTGGACCTGTTCATGTTCTTCTTCTTCTGGGAAATGATGCTGGTGCCGATGTACTTCCTCATCGCGCTCTGGGGTCACAGTTCTTCGGACGGCAAGAAAACCCGGATCTACGCGGCGACCAAGTTCTTCATCTTCACCCAGGCCTCCGGCCTGATCATGTTGGTGGCGATCCTGGGCCTGGTCCTGGTCAACTTCAACAGCACCGGCGTGATCACGTTCAACTACGCCGACCTGTTGAAGACCAAGATGTCGCTGACCACCGAGTACGTGCTGATGCTGGGCTTCTTCATCGCGTTCGCGGTGAAGCTGCCGGTGGTGCCGTTCCACTCCTGGTTGCCTGACGCCCACGCCCAGGCGCCGACCGCCGGTTCCGTGGACCTGGCCGGTATCCTGTTGAAGACCGCCGCCTACGGCCTGCTGCGCTTCGCCCTGCCGCTGTTCCCGAATGCCTCGGCCGAATTTGCGCCGATTGCCATGACCCTGGGTCTGATCGGGATCTTCTACGGCGCGTTCCTGGCCTTCGCGCAAACCGACATCAAGCGTCTGATCGCGTTCTCGTCCGTTTCCCACATGGGTTTCGTACTGATCGGCATCTACTCCGGTAGCCAGCTGGCGTTGCAAGGCGCGGTAATCCAGATGTTGGCCCACGGTGTGTCGGCCGCTGCACTCTTTATCCTGAGTGGTCAGCTGTACGAGCGTCTGCACACCCGTGACATGCGTGAGATGGGTGGCGTGTGGTCGCGCATCGCTTACCTGCCGGCCATCAGCCTGTTCTTCGCCGCTGCGTCCCTGGGCCTGCCGGGTACCGGTAACTTCATCGGCGAGTTCCTGATCCTGATGGGGGCCTTCGTGCAGACGCCGTGGATCAGTGCCATTGCCACCTCCGGCCTGGTGTTCGGTTCGGTCTACTCGCTGATCATGATCCACCGCGCCTACTTCGGCCCGGCCAAGTCCGACACCGTCCTGCAAGGAATGGATGCGCGCGAACTGATCATGGTGCTCGGCCTTGCGGTGCTGCTGATCTACATCGGCGTATACCCGCAGCCGTTCCTGGACACGTCCGCCGCCACGATGCATGGCGTGCAGCAGTGGTTCGGCACCGCCTTCTCTCAACTCGCTTCGGCCCGGTAAGAGCGCTATGGAATTCACGATCCAACACTTTATCGCGCTTGCGCCGCTGCTGATCACCAGCCTCACCATTGTGGTGGTGATGCTGGCGATCGCCTGGCGCCGCAATCATTCGCAAACGTTCCTGCTGTCCTGTGCCGGTTTGAACCTGGCCCTGCTGTCGATCATCCCGGCCCTCAAGGTCGCGCCACTGGCGGTCACGCCATTGATGATGGTCGATGACTTCGCCCTGCTGTACATCGCCCTGATCCTGGTGGCGACCCTGGCCTGTGTCACGCTCGCCCATGCCTACCTCGGCGAAGGCGCCGCCGGCTACCCGGGCAACAAGGAAGAGCTGTACCTGCTGATCCTGCTGGCCGCGGCCGGTGGCATCGTGCTGGTCAGCGCACAGCACCTGGCCGGCCTGTTCATCGGCCTGGAACTGCTGTCGATCCCGACCTACGGCCTGGTGGCGTATGCCTTCTTCAGCAAGCGCTCCCTGGAAGCCGGCATCAAATACATGGTGCTGTCGGCCGCCGGTTCCGCGTTCCTGTTGTTCGGTATGGCCCTGCTCTACGCCGAAGCCGGCAGCCTGAGCTTCACCGGTATCGGCCACGCCCTGGCCGCCACCAACAGCCCGGCACCGATTGCCCAACTGGGCCTGGCGATGATGCTGATCGGCCTGGCGTTCAAGCTGTCGCTGGTGCCCTTCCACCTGTGGACCCCGGACGTGTACGAAGGCGCCCCGGCGCCGGTGGCCGCGTTCCTGGCCACGGCGTCCAAGGTTGCCGTGTTTGCAGTGATGGTGCGTCTGTTCCAGATCTCGCCTGCGGCCAACACTGGCGTGCTGAGCAACGTGCTGACCGTGATCGCCATTGCGTCGATCCTGTTCGGCAACCTGCTGGCGCTGACCCAGAACAACCTCAAGCGTCTGCTGGGTTATTCGTCCATCGCCCACTTCGGCTACCTGCTGATCGCCCTGGTGGCGAGCAAAGGCCTGGCCGTGGAAGCCATCGGCGTGTATCTGGTCACCTACGTGATCACCAGCCTCGGCGCATTCGGTGTAATCACGCTGATGTCCTCGCCGTACAAAGGCCGTGACGCCGACGCCCTGTACGAATACCGCGGCCTGTTCTGGCGCCGTCCGTACCTGACCGCCGTGCTGACCGTGATGATGCTGTCGCTGGCGGGTATCCCGCTGACGGCCGGCTTTATCGGCAAGTTCTACATCGTCGCCACCGGCGTCGAGGCCCACGAGTGGTGGCTGGTTGCGTCCCTGGTACTGGGCTCCGCCATCGGCGTGTTCTACTACCTGCGCGTGATGGTCACCCTCTACCTGATCGAGCCGAACCTGCGCCGTGTGGACGCCGAGCTGCATTGGGAACAGAAGGCAGGTGGCGTGATGCTGCTGGCCATCGCCCTGCTCGCGTTCTTCCTGGGCGTGTACCCGCAACCGTTGCTCACCTTGGTGCAGCATGCGGTGCTGGGGGTTTGACTGCTTAGGTTGATGCAGTAAAAAGAACGGCGCCCTTGGGCGCCGTTCTTGCGTCTCAGAGGGAAACAATAGAGATGCAGTGCAACCACTATCGTCTTCGCGGGCAAGCCCACTCCCACAGGGGTATGCATTCCAAATGTGGGAGCGGGCTTGCCCGCGAAGGCGCCTGAACGGGCACTACGGAAGCGCCTTACCTAATACACAACTCCGTCTGACATACGGTCCCAACTTCCTTTCTTAGAGTGACCCGCTCATACGCAATCTACGTAGGAGTGACTATGACTCGCGATACCGCTTCAGAGCTAATCGAAGGCTTCGACGCCCTGGCCGATGAACGCCAGGGCAAAATCACCCTGCGCACCCACAAAGTCCACCTCAACAAGCTGGCGCCGCTCACCGCTGATGAGGTAATCGCCGTACGCCAGCAACTCAACCTCTCGCGGTCGGTATTCGCCATGTACCTGCGTACCAACACCCGCACCCTGGAGAACTGGGAACAAGGCCGGGCCAAGCCCAATGCACAGGCTGTCACGTTGATACGACTGGTGGCGCGTTTTCCCGAAACCGTGGCGCAACTGGCGGCACTGGGCTGACCTGCAAACAGGCTCACATGATCGTTCCCACGCTCTGCGTGGGAATGCCACCCGGGACGCTCCGCGTCCTGCTTTAAGCGCAAGATCCGGCACTTGCGCAAGGGGGGCGCGGAGCGTCACGGGATGCTTTCCCACGCGGAGCGGGGGAACGATCAACTGGGCTGACCTGAAACAGCTGCAAAAAAAACGCCCCGAATGTTCGGGGCGTTTTTTACAGTGCAACAGCGTCAGAACGCGATACCGACCTTCAAACCATACTCATCACGCTTGAGCTTGGTATTGTCGGCTACATAGGAATCATCATCGAGCTTGTATTCGGTGCGGGTGTAGTACAGGCCCGCCATCACCGGCAGGTTACCCTTCTGGTTCATCAGCAGGCTGACTTCGGCGTAAGGGTTGGTGCGGTCCTTGAGGTCCACGCTGTCGCTGCCGACGCCGTCCACCTTGAGTTTGGCGCGGCCATCAATGGTATGACGGGCGCCGGCTTCAACGCGCAGGGTCATGTCATCGAACTGGTGGTTGTAACCCAGGGCAGCCTTGGCGAACGGCGACTTGTTGGTGAGCTTCAGGTCGTAGCCATTGGTGTCCGGCTCGTAACGCGTCCAGGTGTAGCCACCGCCGACAATCACGTCGACGAAATTGCGCGCATCCAGCGCGGCGCGCCAGCCGAGGTCGAGGTCGGCCTGGCCTTCCTTGAGTTTGTTGTCGCTCTTTTCGCCGTACTTGGCTTCGATACCGGCCTGGTAGATGAAGCCGGATTCGGCAGTGAGCTTATTGCCGAAGTTGTAGAACAGGCCCGCCTCGGGCATGTGGTCCTTGTCGCTTTCGCTACCGCCTTCGAGCTTGAAGTCGTTATAGCTGCCGAGGATCCCGAAGGTGGAAATCGGGTCGGTCGACGGTGCCGCGAACACCACGCCTGGTGCCGCCACCAGGGCCAGCCACGAGGTGTTCTTGAGGAAGTTTCCGAATAGTTTGGACATCGTTTACATCTCCATTTTTTGAGTGGGCAAAGTATTCAGGAATCAGTTCGAACCTTCGCATTTGCAAAAAGTTCGAACGAATGTGCACCAACATGGAGAAAAAACGGTTCAGCGAAGGCTCTAGCTCAAGACTCTTGGCCATTGATGCGGACTGGATGCGTCACTACGCCGCGCGCCCGTGCGAATTGTCATTTTGAATGAACCTTTACGCGCGGCGGCCTATCCATCTATAACAAGACAGGGAGGCAACATGAGTACCGCAAAAATCTACACCATCAACTACCAGCTGCACGGTAAACCCAAGTCTTTTGTAGTGCGCGCCGAGGTGATGAACAGCACCGAAGCCTGGCACTGGGCGGCCGTCGACGCCGACATTGCGCACGTCAGCCGCATCGGCCGCGTGGGGCATGAGCAGGTGAAAAAAACCACTCGGCCCTGGGCGGAAAAATACGGCATCACCGATGTGAGCTGGAACCCTCCAAAATAAACAAAGCCCCGCACATTGCGGGGCCTGGTTTACTTCTTCAAGTCGCCCAACGGATCGTAGGGCGGCTTTTTTTCCGCTTGTTTTGGCTGATCCAGCGGCGCGATGGCCGGGCCAATGGGATCGACCTGCGGGTCAGCCACATCCGGCGAGTCGGGATCGAATCCCAGCTCATCCTTGCCGGTGGCGTGTTCGTCAGAGCGCGGGCCGTTCGGGGGATTGCTCATACAGACCTCCTTGCTTACAGCGGGCGGGCTTTGTCGTGGAGGTTTTCCAGGTCGTGCTCGACCTGCTCCACGTCTTCGTTGTCCTGGCGCTCGGCCGGGTCGTTGGGGCGCAGCGCATCGTTATCGCGCTCCTCTTCACCGGGGGTGCGCTCAGGATTGGGCGTGCCAGGCGGCGGTTGCTTGTATTCGGACATGATGGCTTACCTCATGGTGACTTCAGAATTTAGAGGAAACACCGTTGGCCATCGTTCAACTTGATTGCGTCAAGCATGAGAAGATGCCCTCCCGTGCTGGAGACCTGACCCGAATGTTCGAACTCAAACCCTGTGACCCTGCCCTCTATCGACAACAAACCCGCCGCAGCACGCTGATCGTCGCCGTGGTATTCCTGGCCGTGGCCATGTTGTTGTCGGGCCTGGCGGTGATGCTGTTCGGTGAACCGGGGGGTGATAACGTGCGCTTCAACGTCGGTGGAGTGTTTGCCGGGGTGTTGATCACCGTCGCTCTGGTGCGCGGCCCCTTCTGGCGCCAGGCCTGGCTGGCACCGGCGGTATACGGCTGGCAGCTCAAGCGCAGCCTGATGAGCGTGACCAATGTGATGCACAAGGTCAGCGAACGGGTGCAGGCCGATGACCCGGACGCTATCAACGTGTTGCGTTTCTACCACTTGGCGCTGACACAGATGCATGCCCTGGATGCCAACTCCAGCGCCCAGGCGCAACTGGTGGATGAGGTCCAGGCGCACAAGGCCAGGATGCAGGCGCTGGGGATCGATACCGAACAAACCCGCCTCGACCCGGCTTGGCTGGAGAGCCTTAAAAACCGCTGAGCATTGCGTGCGCGCCAGCCACAAGCGCTAAGCCGTTCGTTTATAGGGCAATAAACGCAGGCCACTGGCCACAGCACCGATCAGCGCAAACCCGCAACCCAGCCACAGTGCGCAGGCTGGGCCACTGTCCACGAACAGATGGAAACACAGGGCGACCAACGAGGCGCCCAGTGTCTGGCCCAGCAACCGCGAGATCGCCACAATGCCACTCGCTCCGCCGCTGCGGGCCAGGGGTGCGCTGGTCATCAGCGCCTTGAGATTGGGCGACTGGAAAAAGCCGAAGCCGGCGCCACACAAGGCCATGCGCCAGCCGATGTCGAAGGCCGAGGCATCATTGCTCAAGGTTGCCAGCGCGGCCATGCCGACACTGAGCATCAACAAGCCAATACCGCACAGCAAACCCAGTGACACGCGGTCAGCCAGGCGTCCCGCAACCAGGGCCATGACCGCCACCACGGCAGGCCACGGCGTCATCAGAAAGCCGGTCTGCACCTGGCTGTGGCCCAGCGCCGACTGCAACAGGAACGGCAAGGCGACAAACGCCAGGCCCTGGGCACTGAAGGCACAGATCGCGGTCAGCGATGACAACGCAAACAGCGGGCGCTTGAACAGGTCGATTGCCAGCATCGGCGCCGGATGCCCGGTCTCGCGGCGCAGCAGTAAAGCGCCGAACACCAGCGCCAGCGCGATCAGGCCCAGGGTCAGCGCGCCCTGTGCGCCATGCACGGCGGCGCCCAGACCCAGGACCAGCAAGGCGAACAAGCCGGCACATAACAGCGCCGCCAACCGATCAAACGCGTGCCCGGTGATCGGCAGCGTCGGTAACGAGCGCAGGCCCAGGCCCAGGGCCAGCAGCCCGAGTGGCACATTGATCAGGTACAGCCAATGCCAACTGGCCACTGAGAGAATCGCCGACGCGGCGGTGGGCCCGAGAGTGAACGCCAGCCCCACCACCAGCGAGTTATAGCCCAGGCCACGCCCGAGCATTTTCGCGGGGTAGATATGCCTGAGCAACGCGGTGTTGACGCTCATCAGCGCGGCCGCCCCCAGGCCCTGAGCCACCCGCGCGGCGGTGAGGGTCAGCAGCGAATCGGCAAGCCCGCACAATAACGACGAGACAATGAACAGCAGCAACCCGCCGAGGTATACGCGGCGATGCCCCAGCACATCGCTCAACGAAGCAAACGGCAGCACGGTTGCGATAATCGCCAACTGATAGGCGTTGACCACCCAGATCACCGAGGCCGAGTCAGTACCGATGCCCTGGGCCAGTGTCGGCAAGGCGGTATTGACGATGGCAGTGTCCAGCGTCGCCATGCCGATGCCCAGGGAAAGGGCAATCACGGCCGGTAAGCGTTTATCGAGGGGCAGCCCATCGGCAACAGGAGACATGAACAATCCGCACAGGTGGCAAGGGTGCCTAGAGTACGGCCAGTGCGGATTTTTTTCAGCGTTGGTTGGCTTGCCTGTCAATCTTTTCATGTTGCCAAGGGCTGGCCCGGCCCGGCTCAATAAGTGATTTGCAGCGTGGTAATGGGCGGGTTCGGGCGGCAACGACAGGCTAACTGATCAGCCGCCATCTTCGGATTCCAGGGGCCGATCACGCCGTCGCGCTTGCCGTTGTCATCCACTGAATCCAGCGCCTTCATGACGTTGTCACGTTTGAGCAGCTCGCGGGCCAGTTGGGTTTCATTATCTTTCTGCGCGTCGCCGGTCAGCGAACGTCCCGCCACTTCACGGATTTTATCCGTGGTTGCGTTCGGGGTCGTCGGGTGCTTGAACGCCTGGAAGTTATCGCCAAATGCCTTGGCCAGGTCCGAGTCCGACATCGATGAGTAATCCTTCGGATTCGGACGCGCCGGTGAAACGTTCACGGAAATGCGTGAGACCATCATGATTGAGTGCTCCTGGAAGTGTGCCGAGGTCGCTGTTAAGTGGCCAGCGTCCTCAGGTCAGTTCCAGGGTTCGCACACCTTCAGAACGGCGTTGCCGGTGTGATCGCACTGAGGTCCAGACACCCTTCCTGCAAGGGCGGGCACCAATAGTAGCCACCGGTCAAGGGTGTGCTGATGCGATACAAACCATCGACAATCCCGTCTTCCAGCCCACTCATGCGGCGCAGTTGCGCTTCGAATGCGTCGAAGGAATGCCCGAACGCGAGAAACATCAGCCCCGCCTGGCCGTTCTCGGCCCATGGCATCGAACGACGCACCACGAACGCCTGCGGGGTGAAGCTTTCCTGGGCGGTGCGCTTGGTGTGGGCGGAATCGGGGGCGTCGTCGAGTTCTTCATTGTCGCCATGGCGACGGCCGATGATGTGGTCGCGCTCCTGGGCCGGTAGCGCGGCGAAACCGTCGAGGTCGTGCTGCCACTGCTGGAGGGCGGCGAAGCTGGCGCCGCTGTGGGTGAAGGCCGCTTCGACGGCCGCGTCATCGTGAGGGTTCTCGGTGCCGTCTTCGTAGTCGGTCAAGTCGAAACCGGTCTTGTAGCGAAAGCCTTCGGTCATCTGTACCAGACGCAACGCCGGCGCCAGGGCTTTTTCGAACGCGCGGCTGCGCAACAGCAATTCACCCCGGTCCACGCCATGCAACCACACCCACACAGCCTGCTGGGTGGACGGGTTGTGCGCGCCCGGGCCGCTGATGGCCGGGAAGCTGCGCAACCCTTCGATGCCTGCGCCCAGCGCGTCTACCAGGGGTTTACCGAAGCCGACCACCGCCGCTGAATCCGTCAACTGCACCAGCGCGTCCAGCGCAGCCGGCAAGGCATCCCGGGACTCGAGGGCAAAAAACAGATGGCGTGCCTGCAACGGCACCGGTGTGGCAAGAATGCCCGGCTGGTAGTGACTCATGTGAACTCCTTCAAGAAAGCCGCGCAGTTTATCCCGAAGCACCCGCCATGCGCAGGGGAAAGCGCGCAAGCCTTGCCACAGAGCCCTCGTATGGGTGACTCTCTAGTCAAGATTTGCAACTATTCCAGGGGTAGCGACATGACCACCAGCAACCTGCTCACGCAGCTGTTTCCTGCCTCCACCGCAGAGATTCCGGAACAATTTCGCCTGGCGGCGCCGATTGAACAACGTGATTACCTGGTCGATGGCCAGTTGCGGGTGTGGAACGGCCCGCTGGCCCGCGTGCAAAGCCCTGTGCAACTGGGTGACGAACGCGTGCACATCGGCAGCACGCCGCTGCTGGACGCCGAGACCGCCCTCACCGCCCTCGACGCCGCCGTGCGCGCCTATGACCGGGGCCAGGGTGAGTGGCCGACCCTGCGCGTGGCCGACCGCATCCGGCATGTGGAGGCCTTCTTGCGGCGCATGCGCGAACAGCGCGACGCGGTGGTCAAGCTGCTGATGTGGGAGATCGGCAAGAACCTCAAGGACTCACAGAAAGAGTTCGACCGCACCTGCGACTACATCACCGACACCATCAACGCCCTCAAGGAACTCGACCGTCGCAGCAGCCGCTTTGAGCTGGAGCAGGACACCCTCGGGCAAATCCGCCGCGTGCCCCTGGGCGTGGCGCTGTGCATGGGGCCTTACAACTACCCGCTCAACGAAACGTTCACCACGCTGATCCCGGCGCTGATCATGGGCAACACCGTGGTGTTCAAGCCGGCCAAGCTCGGCGTGCTGTTGATCCGCCCGTTGCTGGAGGCGTTCCGCGACAGCTTCCCGGCCGGGGTGATCAACGTGATCTATGGCAGCGGCCGCGAAACCGTGAGCGCGCTGATGGCCAGCGGCAAGATCGATATCTTTGCGTTCATCGGCACCAACAAGGCCGCCAGCGCCCTGAAAAAACTGCACCCGAAACCCCACCGGCTGCGCGCCGCATTGGGCCTGGATGCAAAAAACCCGGGCATCGTGCTGCCCGAGGTCGATCTCGACAATGCGGTCAGCGAAGCGCTCACCGGCTCGCTGTCGTTCAACGGCCAGCGTTGCACGGCCTTGAAGATCCTGTTTGTGCATGAGGATGTGGTCGACCGTTTTATCGAAAAATTCAACGCCAGGCTGGCGACGCTCAAACCCGGCATGCCCTGGGATGACGGCGTGGCGCTGACCCCGCTGCCGGAAGTGGGCAAGGTGGATTACCTCAACGACCTGGTGGCCGATGCCGCGCAGCACGGCGCCCGGGTGGTGAACGCCGACGGCGGTGCGAGCCGTGGGTCATTCTTCTACCCGGCCGTGCTGTACCCGGTGAACCCGCAGATGCGCGTGTACCACGAAGAACAATTCGGCCCCGTGGTGCCGATCGTGCCCTACCGTGATCTGGAGACGGTGATCGACTACGTACTGGACTCGGACTTCGGCCAGCAATTGAGCCTGTTCGGCACCAACGCCGTGGAGATCGGACGGCTGGTGGATACCTTCGCCAACCAGGTTGGCCGGATCAATATCAACGCCCAGTGCCAGCGCGGGCCGGACACCTTCCCCTTCAACGGGCGCAAGAACTCGGCCGAGGGTACGTTGTCGGTACATGACGCGCTGCGCGTGTTCTCGATCCGCACCCTGGTGGCGACCAAGTTCCAGGAGAGCAACAAGGCGCTGCTCGGCGATATCCTGCGCAACCGTGACTCGAGCTTCATCAGCACCGACTACATCTTCTAAGATCACCTCGGTCAAATAGGTGGGAGGGGGCTTGCCCTGATGCCAGTCAGTTAGGACTTTTGTAGGAGCGAGCTTGCTCGCGAAAAACGTCAACGATAACGCGTGCTTTCTGAATGAACGCGGTGCCTGTGAGTTTTTCGCGAGCAAGCTCGCTCCTACAGACGGCTGTGTACGCTTCACTGACATTAGGGCAATCCCCTCTCACATTCGATCGGTTTGCCCTGACTAATGAGGCCCCCTTAATACCGATGAACCTGCCCATTTTTGCCCGGCGCCTGCTGCGCCCCCTGCTCGACCCTTACCGGCGCTATCGCCACGCCAAGCTGATCCACGCCGTGCGCGTGTCCATCGGCTTATTGGCGACGATCCTGCTGACCACCGGCCTCAACCTGCCCCATGGCGAATGGGCGTCGGTGACCATGCTGATCGTGATCGGCGGTTTGCAGCACCATGGCAATATCGGCAAGAAAGCCGTGGAGCGTGCGTACGGTACGCTGATCGGCGCCAGCGTCGGGTTGCTGCTGGTGGTGCAGAAAGCCTACTTCGGTCAGCCCTTCCTGACGTACCTGCTGATGTCGGCGGTGTGTGGGTTCTTTTCCTACCATGCCATCGGCAAGGGCGGCTATATCGCGCTGCTGTCGGCGATCACGGTGTTTATCGTGGCCGGGCACGGCGACAATCCGATTTCGGATGGCCTGTGGCGCACGGTCGACATCCTGATCGGCATCGCACTGGCCCTGGCGTTTTCCTTCGCCCTGCCGCTGTACGCGGTGTACTCGTGGCGCTACAACCTGGCCAGCGCCCTGCGCGATTGTGCGGCGATCTACAGCCGCATCATCAATGGCCAATCCGTCTCCGACGATGAGCACCTCAAGCTGCTCAACCGCTTGAACGCGGCGATGCTGCAACTGCGCTCGCTGATGCCGTCGGTGTCCAAGGAAGTGCGGATCTCAATGACCGAGCTGGACAAACTCCAGCGGCACCTGCGCATGTGCATCAGCACCCTGGAAATTCTTGGCAATACCCGACCGGACCCACGCGATGAACACGCCAGCGCACGCATGCGCATGACGCTCAAGGCCGAGCACCGGCAGATCCGCGTTCAGTTGGTAGGCATGGCACGGGCGTTGAAATCAGGCGTCACGGAGCGTCTGGACCGCCCTCAACACACCAATGTTGTCCAGACACCATTGGATGCTCCCGTGTACAGTGCGCTTGACGGTTATCGATTGTTGACCGTGCAACTGGCGGCCAATGTGGATCAGATGCGGCAGCGACTGGCGAAAAGTGCCCCTCGCTGGAAAATTTAGCGTTCGTTATGGGCGTCAGTTTGTCTGCGTTAACGTATTCATACTTTCTCTTACATATTTTTCACGTTTTATTCACAAGCCAGGACGTAGTGTGAAGCCTCATCCGTTACAAACGTTGCATATCAAGCCCGCCGCCCCAGCGGGCTTTTTTTTGCCCTGGATTTGGCTTAGCGCGCAACCTTGGCGGCGGGTGCATTCGCCTGCTCACGAATCGCCCGCTGGGTCTCCAGCACTTTGGCCAACGCTATCTCGGCCTCGGCGCTTTGCTGCGGCACCCGAATCGCCGCCGACACCAGGGTAATCAGCTTGGCCATCACCTCGGCGTCCGTGGCCGGGCGGCCCAGGCTCATGGAGTTCATCAGCAGGCGCAATTCGGTGCCGGCCATCACCCCGGAAATCGCCTTGAGGGCAAATTGCAGGCGCACACCCAATTCGTTGCGCGGCAGGTCCGGCAGCGCCAGGGCAAACGCTTCGAAGAAACGCTGGAACACCGGCTGGTAATGGACCTTGAGGTATTCCTGGATAAAGGGCGAGGTGTCGCTATAGACCCGGCCCAGGAAGCGAATGAATGAACGCCCTTCCCCGCTGGCGGGATCGCTGCGCTCCATCCCCATGGCGGGGGCGAACAGCACACCGAGCAGCGTGTCGCAGTCGAGCGGGCCGTCAGCTTGGGCTTCACAACGCGCCAGCAACTCCAGGCGCTGCTCATTGAGCGGCTCGAGGCGCTGCATCAGCAGGGTTTTCATCAGGGAATCCTTGTCCCCGAAGTGGTAATTCACCGCAGCCAGGTTGACTTGGGCACGCTCGGTAATCTGCCGTAATAAAACGGCGTCATATCCGTACTTAATAAAGAGCGCCTCTGTCGCATCCAGCAGTCGAGTCTTGGTAATGTTTGGAGCGCTGAGTTTCTTCGCAGCCATAAGGGTTCCACGGGGGGGAAATATTGTTTTAAAAAATATTTTGATTTTTTATACCGGGGCCTTCGTTCGAAAGCAAGTAATGACACGGTGCCATATGCTTGAAAGCCTTCGCATACGGCGATGTCGGGGAAGTCCGACGGCCTTTTGCACACCGCGCAATGGGTTTGAAGCGCTTGTTTGAACGCATCAAACCGCTCTAAATCCACCGCTGGCGAAGCGCAATGAACGCGGTTACTATTCAAACAATCTTTTAAAAACAAGAAAATAATCAGTTCCCGACGGGCACTGGCGGCTTCCCAAGTTGTTACAAAGATTTACGGGAAAGCACCGCACCGTTGAGACGGCAGGCGTAGTCATGATCACAGAGCCCTCCGCGCACCCCCACCTGATTTCCCTGCAGGGCATCGGCAAAAGCTATCAGCTTGCCGGGCAACACTTGTCCATTCTGAATGACGTGTGCCTGTCCATCGCCAGCGGGGACAGCTGCGGCATTCTCGGCGCGTCCGGCTCCGGCAAAAGCACCCTGCTCAATATCCTCGGGCTGCTGGACCTGCCCAACTGCGGCCAGTACCGCTTCGCCGGTCACGATATTTTCAACAGCAGTCCCGATGAACTGGCGGCGATCCGCAACCAGCAGATCGGTTTCGTGTTCCAGAGCTTCAACCTGCTGCCGCGCCTCAGCGCTCTGGACAACGTCGCCCTGCCCCTCAGTTACCGTGGCGTATCCCGCCATGAATCGGTGGAACAGGCTTTGCGCATGCTTGATCAGGTCGGCCTGGCCGAGCGCGCTCACCACCGCCCGGCCGACCTGTCCGGCGGCCAGCGCCAGCGTGTCGCCATCGCGCGGGCGCTGGTCGGCAAGCCCTCGGTAATCCTCGCCGACGAACCCACCGGCAACCTCGACAGCAGCACCGCCCAGGACATCATGGACCTGCTTCTGGCGCTCAATCGCGAGCAACAGGTGACGCTGATCATCGTCACCCATGACGCGCACATCGCCGAGCGGCTGGAGCGCAAGATCCTGGTGCGCAACGGCGTGGTGCACGAGGCCGAGCGCCTATGAGCCTGCGGGTCGAACAGAGTCTGAGCCAACTGCTGCATGAAGCGTTTATCAGCCTGCGTACCCTGGGCAAACGCTCGGTGCTGGCGCTGCTGGGTATCGTGATCGGCAGTTCGTCGGTGGTCGCCTTGATCAATATCGGCCATAACGCTGCGGTGGATGCCGCCATGATTTTCAAGGACATGGGCACCGACACCCTGGTCGTCCAGTTCCCGCCCAAAGGCAGCGCCAATGTGCCGATGCGCACCCGGCTCGACCTGGGCGCGGTGCGCCAGACCGTACCGGGCATTGCGCACATCGGCGCGCTCAGCCTGTTCAGCGGGCCCATTGTGTTCCATGGGCGCACCGCCAATGCCAACTTCGTCGGCAGCACCCCGGATGTGCAGGCCGCCATGCGCCTGGCGGTGCGTGAAGGGCGTTTCCTGTCGGCCTTCGATGCCAACCAGACCTATGCGGTGATCGGTGACCAGGTCGCCCAGGCCCTCGGCGTACCCGGAGAGCCGCTCAAAACGGGCGACCGCGTGCGCATCAACGACTACTTGTTCCTGATCATCGGCATCCTGCAGAACCAGCCACGCGCGATGCTGATGCCGGTGCAAGCCAATGAATCGCTGTTCATTCCCGCCGAGGGCATGCGGCGTATCTTTGCCAACCCGCAGATCAACAACCTGATCATCCGTGCCCGGCCAGGCCAGGATATGGAACGTGTGGCACGGGACGCCGCCGCCGCGTTGCAACCGCAACTGACCGAGCACAACGTCGACATCACGGTGCCCCAGCAAATGATCGATGGCATGACCCGCCAAAGCCGCACCTTCGCGTACCTGCTGCTGGCCCTCGGCGCGATTTCCCTGGTGGGCGGCGGTGTGGGGGTGATGAATGTGATGCTGATGAACGTGTCCGAGCGCCGTCGCGAGATCGGCATTCGCATGGCCCTGGGCGCTCGGCAACGGGATATCCGCAACCTGTTCCTACTCGAAGCCGTCACCTTGACCGCCGTCGGCGCGCTGTGCGGCGCGGTGCTCGGCATGAGCGCCGCCTGGTTCTACGCCTGGCTGTCGGGCTGGGTATTTTCCCTGGCGGTGGCCGCCCTGCCCCTGGGCGTGGGCAGCACATTGCTGGTGGGGTTGTTCTTTGGCATCTACCCGGCGGTCTCGGCCTCACGCCTGCAGCCGGTGGAGGCCTTGCGCGATGAGTAAATGGCTACTGCTGCTGGCGCTGCTCAGCCTGCCCGCCGGGGCCGCCGAGGTGGTGATCAAACCCTCGGCGCCCAGCACCACCCGCAGCGGCTATGATCGCGGCGTGTCGCTGAACGCCCAGGTGACCACCCTGACCCTGGGCGACGCCGTGTACCTGGGCCTGCGCAACAACCCGGCGATCCGCAGCGCCTACCTGCAGCGGGTCGCGCAGAAGTTCGACCTGCGGGTCGCCGAAGACGTGTTCAACCCCAAGCTCACCCTCAACAGTTATTACCGGGGCACACGCGGTTCCCAGGACAGCGCGCGCAACGCCAACCTGGCGCCGTCCACCAGCCTGCTCGGCGAATACGGCACCCGCCTGAGCATGGCCTGGACCCAGCAACTGAACAACGCCGACCGTGCCGGCCGTTACCGCAGCGACGGCCTTGACCTGGCCATCATCCAGCCGCTGATGCGTGGCGCCGGCTGGGACGCCACCACCGCGCCGCTGCGCCTGTCGCGCCTGGCGGAACAGGCCAACCGTCTCAACCTCAAGGCCACCGTGGCACAAACCATCAGCCAGATCATCGCCACCTACCGCGAGTTGCTGCGGGCCCAGGAGCAGCAGGTGATCGTGCAGGACGCGCTCAAGCGCTCCAACACCTTGCTGGAGGTGAACAAGGCGTTGATCAGTGCCGGGCGCATGGCCGAATTCGAGATCGTGCAGACCGAAGCCGACATCGCCACCCAGCAATTGGGCGTGGAGGAAGCGCAGAACCAGCTCGATACCAGTCGCCTGGCCCTGCTGCGCCTGCTGGCCCTGGACCTGTCCACACCGATTCGCGCCACCGAAGCGCTGGAAGCCCGACCCATGGAAATCGACAAGCGCCAGGCGTTCAACCTCGCGCAAACCCAGCAACCGGAATACCTTGCCGCCCTGCTCGGCAGCCAGCGGGCCGACCTCAATCTGGTGATCGCCAAGGATTCGGGACGCTGGCAAGTGGACCTGGTGGCGGGCGCGAACCAGGTGCGCGACGCCAACGACAGCGATAATGGCCGCACCCATAACCGCAACTGGGACAGCTATGCCGGCGTGCAGGTGCAGATTCCCATCGGCGATATCAGCACGCGTCAGGCCGAAGTCAGGGCTCGGGTGGATGTCGAGGACCAGGAAATCCGTATCACCGACGCCCGCCAGGAACTCGAGCGCGCCGTCAACGATGTGGTGCGCGACCTCGGCACCCGCTGGCGCCAGTACGAGATCGCGCAGCGCGCCGTGGACCTGTCGCGGCGCAAGATCGAGATTGAACGGGAAAAACTCAGCGCCGGGCGCTCCACCAACTTCCAGGTGCTGAGTTTCGAAACTGACCTGCGCAACGCCGAAAACGCGCGGCTCAATGCGCTGATCGCTTATTTGAACGCTCAGACCCAGCTTGACTTGACGCTGGGCATGACCCTGGAAAGTTGGGAAATCGCCCTCAATGACTACTAATCGCAAACGCCTGCTGGGCGCGGTATTGATCCTGCTGGTGGCAGGCCTCGGGCTGGCCCTGCGCCCCTCGGCCGAAAGTCCGGCCGCCACCGGTGACCAGTGGCTGGCGGTGAAGCCCGACCCGCTGGTGCATCAGATCGGCCTGGTGGGCAAGATCGAGCCCGACACCACCGTCACCCTCACCGCACCGTTCGACGGCAATGTACTGGTCAATCTGGTGGAGCAAGGCCAGCGCGTCGAGGCCGGCCAGGTGCTGTTGCGCATGGACCCGGCCACCCTCGAAGTGCAACTGCGCGACGCCCTCTCGGCCCAGCTCAAGGCGCGACGTACCGTACAGGAAATGCAGGACTGGGACAGCAGCGCCGCCGTCAGCCGCGCCCGGCGCAGCCTGCGCACCGCAGAAATGAACGCCGGCAACACCCGGCGCAAGCTCACCGAAAGCGAAAACCTGTTCAAGCGCGGCATCATTCCGCGCAACGAACTCGACGACCTCAAGCAACAGACCCAGCAGCAGCAACTGGACCTGGCAGCGGCGCGCAGTGAACTGCAACAGGCGCTGGAACAGGGCAAGGGCGAATACCGGCAGATCGCCGATATGGAGCTGACCAACGCCACGGTCAAATACGACGCCCTGCATAAGCTGCTCGAGGGCAAGGAGGTCAAGGCGCCCTTCTCCGGCATCGTCGTGCCCGCACCCGGCAACAGCACGGCCTCCCCAAGCGGCGCCAGCAACAACGCACCGGTACAAGCCGGCAGCAAGGTCAGCCAAGGCCAGGTGTTGTTTGGCCTGGCCAATATCGAACGCTTGAAAATCGTCGCCAAGGTCTCCGAACTGGACATCAATCAACTGCACCAGGGCCAGGCGGTGGAGGTGATGGGGGATGGTTTTGACGGTGAGCGGCTGACCGGTTCGGTGAGCGTGGTCAGCGGCCTGGCAATCGCCAATGACAGCCAGGGCAGCGCGCAATTTCCGGTAACGTTGTCGATCCCCAGCCTCACGGCGCAGCAATTGCAGCAAGTGCGCCTGGGAATGAGCGCGCGGTTGACCATTGTGACGTACAACAATGCGCAGGCGATTGTGGTGCCAAGCGAGGCGATCCAGGCGGACAACATCGTCGAGTACCGTGCGGCGATGGACCAGCCGGTGGAACGGGTGAAGGTGACAACCGGGCAATCGACGCCCCAGGGCGTTGAAGTGTTTGGCCTCAAGCCCGGACTGGTGAAAATTTCAAAATAAATGCAGATCCAAATGTGGGAGGGGGCAGGCTCTGATGCCAGTCTGTAGGAGCGAGCTTGCTCGCGAAAAACTCACAGGCACCGCGTTCATTCAGGAAGCACGCGTTATCGTTGATGTTTTTCGCGAGCAAGCTCGCTCCTACACTGGCTCACAGAGCCTGCCCCCCTCCCACATTTAAATGTGTGTGAGCCTGGCGGCCAGCGCCTTGGCCTGAATCGCCACATCCGTCACCGCCGTACTCTCCCACCACATCCCGCGCAGCGGCGGGCCCATGGCGAACAGCCGCCCGCTCACCTGGCCCTGGGCATCCAGCACCGCGCCAGAGGTGTCCGCCGCAATCCCCAGCGCCAACGGCCCAGGCTGTACCAACCCGCGCTTGAGCAATTGTTGCGGCAACGGCCGGGCAACGCGGCGCCAGTCGTATTCGATGCCGCTGGAGTTGATCAGCGCCGCGCCGGATACCGGGGTGAGGCTCTGCTCGCCACGATAACGCACGCCAATGGTTACGCCGCTGGCCGAAGGTTCCAGCCCCTTGAACGACGCGGCGTGAATCCGCAACCGCCCCTGCGCGTGCAACCGCTCCACCAACTGCGCACTCAACGGCGGCGAACGGTGGTGATGACTCTCCCACCACGGCCGCACATGCCGCACGAACTGACGCTTCTCGCGTTCGCTCGCCTGGCTCCACAACCGGGCGATATGCACCCGAACCGTGTCCAGGGGCGCCTGCCAATCCACGCCCTGATCGAGCGCCCTGCGGCATTGGCGCCGCACTTCACGCAACAGTTGCCGAGGGCTGCGCAGCGTGTGATCGGCACCGAGAAAATCGTCCCAGCCCGGCGGCTGGCGGCGCACATGGGGCAACAGGCCATGGCGCGAGAACACCTCGATCGGCCCGCGATGCCCTGCTTGTTCCAGGGAGACCACGGCATCCACCATGGTCAGCCCGGAGCCGATGATCAGCACGCTTGATTGCGGGTCGAGCCGGGTCATGGCCTGTACATCCCAGGGGTCCAGCGCCGCCGCGTTCACGCCGCTGGATTCGGTCTGCGGCGTACGCGCCGCCGGGAACATGCCGGTGGCCAATACGGCAAAGGCGCCCCGCAGGCGTTCGCCGTTATCCAGGGTCAACAGGACGCCGGCCGCGTCGATGTGCACGTCGACCGCCTCTGCACGGATATGCTCGACGGTGGATGCGGACAGCGCTCTGGCCTGCGCCAGGCGCTGCTGCGCGTACAGGCCAAAAATGCCCCGTGGCGGGAACAGTTCGCTGATGGGCACCGGCTGTTGCGCCGACTCCGGCCACCCTCCGGCGCCGATGTAGTCGGTGAGCCATTGGGTCAGGTCATCGGCATTGTCCGGGTCGACACTCATGCGCGCCGCATTGCCGTTCAGGGTGTGACCCAGTTCGACCGCACTGTAGGCCTCGCCGCGCCCCAGTTGCGCCCGCGGTTCGATCACCAGCAGGCGCCGCCTGCCCGGCAGGCGCAGCAGTTGCACCGCCAGCATCGTGCCGCTCAGGCCGCCGCCGATGATCAATACATCAGCGTTGCGGATCGATTCACTCATGCACCTTCGCCCTTACTGTTTGCCCAGATAAATGTCATGCAAGTCACCCCGTCCCAGCAGCTCGGCGGCGCTGCCACTCAACACCACTCGCCCAGTATCCAGCACGTAGCCCCGGGACGCATAGGTGAGCGCGACATTGATATTCTGTTCGGCGATCAAAAAGCTGACCTGTTGCTCGCGGTTGAGCTGCGCGATGATCGCGAAAATCTCCTGCACGATCATCGGCGCCAGGCCCATCGACGGCTCGTCGAGCAGCACCAGGGTCGGACGGGTCATCAACGCCCGGCCAATGGCGACCATTTGCTGCTCGCCACCGGAGGTCAGGCCGGCGCGGGTGTGACGCTTGGTCTTGAGCCTGGGGAACCAGGTGTAGATGCGCTCCAGATCCTCGGCCAGTTCCCGGCGGCTCAGGCGCCGTACAAAGCCGCCGCTGCGCAGGTTGTCTTCCACCGTGAGCTGGCCGAACACATGCCGGCCTTCGAGCACATGCACCATGCCCCGGCGTACCCGTTGGCTGGGCTCAACGCCCGCCAGGTTCAGGCCTGCGTAGTCGATCCGGCCACGGCTGACTTCGGCGCGCTCGGCCCGCACCAGCCCGGAAATGGCCTTGAGGGTGGTGCTTTTGCCCGCGCCATTGGCGCCGAGCAACGCAACGATTGCGCCCTTGGGCACACTCAGCGACACCCCGGCCACCGCCAGGATCGCCCCGTCATAGATCACTTCGATATCGTCGACCGTCAGCAGCGCCGGGCGCCCGGGCTCAGTGGCAGGCTGGCTCATGGTTTATTCATCCCCGCTGCAGGTGCGCGGCGTCAGGTGCTTTTCCTTGGCGAACGCGGCGGATTTTTCATCGATCAGCGGCCGCAACAACGCCCGGTCGGCGGCGATCCAGTCGCTGATCAGTGTCCAGTTGGCACCGTCCCACTGCTGCACTCGCGCCGAACCGCCGCCTTCATGGTCGCGGCACGACAGCTTGAGGTTTTGCATCAGGCCCAGGTAGCCCATGTCCTTGAGGCGCGCATCATCAATGTTCAGATGTTCGAGACCCCAGCGCCCCTCTTCGCCATTGAGCGGGCGCTTGCCAAACTTGGCCTGGGCCGTGCGAATCGCCTCCACGGCCACGGCGGCGTTCACCAGGCCCGAGTTGTAGTAGACGCTGCCGAAATTCTTCAGGTCCTTGAGGTCGCTGTGGCCCTTGTCGAGGACCGACTGTTTGAGACGCTTGTGGATCTCGAAGTCGCTGCCTGCCGGGTAGGGTGTGAGCGCCAGGTAGCCTTTGGCGGCAGCACCGGCCGGCAGCACGTCTTCGCTGGAACTGGCCCAGATATCGCCGATGATATGGTCCACCGGGAAGCCGAAACGCGCCGCCGTCTTCACCGCCACCGGGGTGGACACGCCCCAGGTGCGCAGGAATACCCAGTCCGGATTGGCCTGGCGTACCTGGCGCCACTGCGCCGACTGCTCGTTGCCGGGGTCGGCCACCGGAATCTGGATATTCTCGAAGCCGTACTTGTCGGCGAGCAGCTTCAACGGGCCGAGGGTTTCGCGACCGTAGGCCGAGTCGTGATAGACCGTGGCGATCTTCTTGCCCTTGAGTTTGTCGAAGCCGCCTTCGCGCTCGGCAATGTAGTTCACCAGGGTCGAGGCCTCGCTGTAGAAAGTCAGCATCACCGGGAAGTTGTAGGGAAACACCGTGCCGTCGGTGGCTTCGGTGCGACCGTAACCGAGGGTGATCAGCGGAATCTTGTCCACTTCCGCCCGTTCACTCAGTGCATAGGCGGCCGGCGCGCCGTTGGGCTGGTAGACCGCGACCGGCGCGCCATCCAGGCCATTTTTGAAGCGCTCGTAGCATTCGATGCCCTTCTCCGCGGTCCACTCGGTCTCGCACTCCTGCCAGACCAGCTTCACGCCATTGATGCCGCCCTCGACTTCATTGATATAGCGCAGGTAGTCGATCATCCCGGCCCACACCTGCACGCCGCTGGAGGCATAGGCGCCGACCCGGTAGGTCGCCAGGGGAATAAATTGCTGGTCGGGCGAGGCCACGACCTGGGGCACAGCACCGGCCAGGGCGACCAGCGCGAACGCGGTGCCGAGCAGGGAACGTTTCAAGGATGCAGGCATGGAAGTTCTCTTGAGCAAAGGTTAGAAACGCAGCGGCCACTGCCGCAGACGGTCACGCAGGGTGTGCAACAGGCGAATCAATCCCTCGGGTTCCTTGATCAGGAACACGATGATCAACACGCCAAAAATGATTTTCTGCAGGTTCTGCAACTGCCCCGCATCGACCGATCCGCCGAACAGCGCCTGCCCGGCGTGGCTGAGCAGGATCGGCAGCAGGCTGATGAAGGCCGCACCCACGAAGTTGCCGGCAATGCTGCCCATGCCCCCGATAATGATGATGAACAGGATCTGGAATGAGCGGTTGATATCGAAGCTGCTGGCGCTGGCCGTGCCCAGGTAGGCGAACGCCCACAACGCACCGGCAATGCCTAAGTAGAACGAGCTGACCGCGAACGCCAGGCGCTTGTAGCGCGCCACCGGGATGCCGACCACGGCGGCGGCGGTGTCCATGTCGCGGATCGCCATCCAGTTGCGCCCGACCTGGCTGCGCACCAGGTTGACGGCGGTCCAGGTCAACAGCAGCACCGTGACCAGGGTCAGCCAGTAGCGGCCCAACGGCGTATTGAGGTCGTGACCCAACAGCGTCAGCTGCGGTGCGGAGATGGTCCCGGACGAACCATAGTTATAGAACCAGGGGAACTTGACGAACAGCCACTCGAGAAAGAACTGCGCCGCCAACGTCGTGACCATCAGGTAGAAGCCCTTGATCCGCGAACTGGGCAGGCCGAACAACAGGCCCACCAAGGCGCTGATAATCCCGCCGCCCAGCAGCGCCACCGGCAAGCCCAGCTCGGGCAGGCGCAGCAAAAACCCGTAGGTGGCGAACGCGCCCACCGCCATGAAGCCCGCCGCGCCCACCGACGTTTGCCCGGTGTAGCCGGTCAGCAGGTTCAAGCCCAACCCGGCCAGGGACAGCACCAGAAAGGGGATCAGGATCGCATTGAGCCAATAGTCGTTGCTCCACAGCGGCACCACGACAAAGGCCAGGGCCAGCAGACCGAGCAGGCCCCAGGGAACGCGGCGCTGTACCAGCAAGAGCGGCGCGGTTTGAACAATGGGAATCGACATGGTTTCAGACTCGCTCGATGGCACGCTCGCCGAACAGGCCGGCGGGACGGATATACAGGAAGGCCAACGCCAATACATAGGCGAACCACGGCGTGATACCGCCGCCGATCAACGGGCCGATGTACACCTCGGCGAGGTTCTCGGCGGCACCGACGATCAGCCCGCCGACAATCGCCCCGCCTATCGAGGTGAAGCCGCCGATAATCAACACCGGCAAGGCCTTGAGCACCACCAGCGATAACGAGAACTGCACCCCCTGGCGCGCGCCCCACAACAGCCCGGCGACCAACCCGACGATGCCGGCCGCCGCCCAGACGATCTGCCAGATCCGATTGAGGTTGATGCCGATGGACAGCGCCGCCGTGGTGTCATCCGCCACCGCGCGCAGCGACACACCGATGCGGGTCTTGTTGAACAGCAGCGCGAGGATGCTTACCAGCACCACCGCAGCCGCCGCAGCGATCAGGTCGAACTGGCTGAGCATCAGCGGGCCGACAAACAGCGGCACGTCGTCGATGCCCAGGTCCAGCGCACGGACCTGCGAGCCCATCAGGCCCTGGGCCAGGCCTTCGATGATGAACGACAGGCCCAGCGTGGCCATGAACAGGGTGATCTGCGAGCGGTTCACCAGCGGGCGCAGGACCAGCCGCTCGATGAGCAAGGCGCCGACGCTCATCACCACCACCGTCAGCAGCAGCGCCAGGGCAAACGGCACGCCCTGGTCGTGCAGGCTGACGAAGGTCAGCGCGGCAAACAGCAGCATCGCGCCCTGGGCAAAATTGAACACGCCGCTGGCCTTGTAGATCAGCACGAAGCCGATGGCGACCAGCGAGTACAGGGTGCCGGCGAGCAAACCGCCAAGCAGGGTTTCGAAGAAAGAGATCATCAATGCACCGCTCCCAGATAGGCCGCGATCACGTCGGGGTTGGCCTGTACCTGGGCCGGCGTGCCGTCGCCGACTTTGCGCCCGTAGTCGAGCACCACCACATGGTCGGACAGGCCCATGACCACGCCCATGTCGTGTTCGATCAACACCACGGTGGTACCCAGGTCGCGATTCACGTCGGCGACGAAGCGCGCCATGTCCTGTTTCTCTTCGGCGTTCATGCCGGCCATGGGTTCGTCGAGCAGCAACAGGCTGGGCCCGGCGATCAGCGCACGGCCCAACTCCACGCGCTTTTGCAGGCCATAGGACAGGTTGCCCACCAGCACATCGCGATGGGCTTGCAGCTCAAGAAACTCAAGGATGCCCTGCCCGCGCAGGCGAAACGCCTCGGCTTCACGCCGCGCGCGGGGCAGGCCGAGGGCCTGTTCGATCAGGTGGGTGCGCATATGCCGCGACAGGCCGGTGAGGACGTTGTCGAGCACGCTCATTTTCTTGAACAGCGCATTGTTCTGGAACGTACGGCCGATGCCTCTGCGGGCGGCGCCCAGCGGGTCGATCCGCTGCAAGTGTTGCGCCTCGAACACAATCTCACCGGCATCGAAACGGTAGACACCGTTGAGCACATTGAGCAACGAACTCTTGCCCGCGCCGTTGGGGCCGATCAGCGCGCAGATCTCGCCGCGCTGCACCTCGAACGACAGCGCATTGATCGCCTTGACGCCCTTGAACGACAGCGAAATATCGCGCACCTGCAAAATGGCCTGGCTCATGCAATGTCCCGTTTTAATTCGGCCAGCCAGGTGGGCTCGGCGGTGGTTTTAAGCGGCTGCCAGATATAGCCCAGGCGCTGAAACCCGAGCAGCTTGCGCACACGGTTTTTCAGCAACCGGCGCAGACCGCCCTGTGGATGGGCGATGGCCCATTCACACAGGCGTCGGCGCCAGGTGCCGTGGGCGGCGAGGCGGCTTTCGATCTCGTCGGCCAGGTGCTGCAAACGCTCGGGTGACAGCAGCAGGCCGGTGGGGGCGACTTCGCTGCGATCGCGTCGCGCCGAGGCCAGGGTCTCCGGAAACGCCAGGCCGTGGCCGCTGTTGAGCCATTGCTCCAGCACCACGGCGAGACCGCCTTGCCACTGGGTGCCCTCCTCGCTCCACAGCACGGTTTCAGCGCCGGGCTGCCACCAGCGTTGCAGGCGTTGCGCCGGGTCGGACGGGCCGAGCAGTTGAGCGAAGTCCACGCGTTGGGTGAATGCCCAATCGGGTTGCCGACCCTGGACGCAGGCGTGGCTGGGATGGAGGCGCCAGAGCTGTTGCTCCAGGGCTGGCGGCTCCAGATTATCGGCCAGCGTCAGCACCTGCCCGCCCACGGATTGGGCGGCCAGCGCCAGCAACAGCAGGTTCGGCTCAAATGCGCCGCTGAGCGCCAGCCGCGATTGTTCGCTGAAGCCTTGCTGGCGCAAGCCATCAGTCGCGCGTTCGACGTCACGCAACACATCGATCCAGCGCCAGGCATGCCATTGGCCCTGGCGTTTGTGGCGCAGAGCGACCTGCAAGGGTGTGAGCTGCGCCCAGTGGTGCAGGCGTTCCAGGGCGGCTTTGGGTTCGGGCACGCTCATAGGGATGACTCCTATTGGATGTTTGAGCGTGCGGTGGTCCGCTGGCTGAAATGTTCAAAACGACACAGGGCAAATGTGGGAGGGGGCTTGCCCCCGATGGCGGTATGTCAGTTAAACCCCTGTTGACTGACCCACCGCTATCGGGAGCAAGCCCCCTCCCACAGGGGTTTTGTGTGAACCGGACAGGTCGCGGTAGCCGGCGCCAGGGTGATTGGCGCCCAACCTCGGGCCCTCGCCAAACAGCTTCTCGCGCAACGTGCCCTGGGCGTATTCGGTCTTGTACACGCCACGCTTCTGCAGCTCCGGCACCAGCCACTCCACGGCGTCGACAAAGGTCTCGTGGGTCAGCGCATACGCCAGGTTGAAGCCGTCCACATCGGTCTCTTCGACCCACTCCTGCAGCAGGTCCGCCACCGTCTGCGGGCCGCCGACAAACAGCGGGCCGAAGCCGCCGATGCCAACCCAGTTGGCCAGTTCATTCGGCGTCCAGACCTTGTCGGGATCGGCCGTGGAAAAGGCTTCCACCGCCGACTGGATGGCGTTGGTGTGCACATGCTTGAGCGGCTCGTCGGGTTTGAACTGGCTGAAATCGATACCGGTCCAGCCGGAGATCAGCGCCATCGCGCCTTCGTAGCTGACATAGGACTTATAGTCATCGAACTTGGCCTTGGCCTGCGCGTCGGTCTCGCCGACGATCACCGTCTGCAGGTTGAAAATCAGGATTTTGCGCGGATCGCGCCCCGCCTCGGCCGCACGCCGGCGAATATCGGCGACGGTCTTTTTCAGCAGCACCTTGGACGGCGCGGCCACGAACACGCACTCGGCCTGTTCGGCGGCGAATTGCTTGCCACGGCTGGAGGCGCCGGCCTGGTACAGCACCGGCGTGCGCTGCGGCGAGGGTTCGCACAGGTGGATGCCGGGCACCTGGAAGTGTTTGCCCTCATGACGAATCTCGTGGATCTTGCGCGGGTCGCTGAACACCCGGCGCTCGCGGTCGCGCACTACCGCACCCTCTTCCCAGCTGCCTTCCCAGAGTTTGTAGCAAACCTGCAGGTATTCCTCGGCATAGTCATAGCGTGCATCGTGTTCGGTCTGGGCTTTTTGCCCAAGGTTCCTGGCACCGCTTTCCAGATAGGAGGTGACAATGTTCCAACCGACCCGGCCCTTGGTCAGGTGGTCGAGGGTCGAGAGCCTGCGCGCGAACGGGTACGGATGCTCGAACGACAGCGACGCCGTCAGGCCGAACCCCAGGTGCTCGGTGACCAGGGCCATGGGTGCGATCAGCGACAGCGGATCATTGACCGGCACTTGCGTCGCCTGGCGGATCGCCGCGTCGCCATTGCCGTTGTAGACGTCGTAGATGCCCAGCACATCGGCGATGAACAGCCCGTCGAATTTGCCGCGCTCGAGGATCTTCGCCAGGTCCGTCCAGTATTCCAGGTCCTTGTACTGCCAGGAACGGTCCCGGGGGTGCGCCCACAAACCGGGCGACTGGTGGCCGACACAGTTCATGTCGAAGGCATTCAGGCGAATTTCGCGAGACATCAAAGCACTCCGTTGAGGTGGTAGTTGCCGACGATCCGGTATTTCACGCGCAACGGGTCATCGAGCGGCGACGGCAGCGCGGTGCGGTGGCCGGTCAATTCGAACTGCGCATTGCTGGCGGCGATAAGGGCTTCGGCGGCGGCGATCTGTGCCTCGGTGACAGCCACCGGGCTCGGGTCGGTTTCGGCGCGCTCGAACAGGGCCGCAGCCACGTCGACACGAATCTGCAAATCGCCGAAGCGGCTGATCACGTAAGGGTCGTCGCTGCGCTCGACAAAGCGGCGGGTGGTTTCCAGCAGTTGGCGTGCGTGGTTCAGTGTGTGGCTCAGTACGGTCATCGGGTCAGCTTCCTCAGTTCCAGGCATGGCGTGCAGGCTTCACGCCGTTGAGCACGAAGTTGCCGATCAGGTGGTATTTCCAGCGCGCCGGGTCGTGCAAGGTGTGGGTGCGCGCGTTACGCCAGAAGCGGTCGAGGTTGTGCTTGCCGGTGACCGAGCGAGTGCCGGCCAGCTCGAAGAGTTTGCTGCTGGCGAGCAAGGCCGTTTCGGCGGACAGCACCTTGGCCTGGGCGACGATCAGCGAGGCGTTGGCGACGGTGTCTTCAGTCGGTTCGGCGAGGGCCAGGTCGACCGCCCTGCCCGCCTTGGCGAGAATCGCTTCGGTGCCGTGCACACGCCACGCCAGATCACCGATGGCGGCAATGGTGAATGGGTCTTGCCAGCCGTGATCCTGCTGGCTGTCGATCCAGGGCCGTGCCTGGCGGGCGTGAATCTTCGCCTGCTCCAGCGCGCCCAGCGCAATGCCGGTATCGACTGCGGCCTGGATAATCTGTGAGATCGGGCCGTCGGCGGTGGGTTGATCAAACGCCAGGTGTGCGGGGATGACCGCACTCAAGGGCACGCTCACACCGTCGAGGGTCACGCCACCACTGGCGGTGGTGCGTTGGCCGAAGCCGTCCCAGCTGTCAATCACCGTAAGGCCGGGCGCATCGCGTTCGATAAAGGCAATCAGCGCCTGCCCGTGCTCGTTGTTGCCGACGGTCGGCACGATGTGCGCAAACAACGCGCCGGTGCAGTAGAACTTCTCGCCGTCAACGCGGGCGAAGTCGCCGTCGACGCGGATCTGCGTGTCGAACGTGCCGGCGTTTTTGCTCTTGGCTTCGGAAAAGGCATTGCCGAAGCGATAGCCCGCCAGCACCTTGCCGAAGTAGTGGCGCTTCTGCTCCTCGGTGCCGGTTTGCAGGAGGATATCCACCACGCCGAGATGGTTCTGCGGAATCTGCCCCAGTGAAGGGTCGGCGGCGGAGATCAGCTTGATCACCTCGGCCACGGTCACATACGAAACCTCGGCGCCGCCGTAGGCTTTGGGAATGGTGATGCCCCACAGGCCGCTGGCAGAGAACTCGTCGAGTTCCGCCACCGGCAGGCGCCGCTCACGGTCGCGCTCGCTGGCCTCCAGGGCAAACCGCGCCGCCAGCCGCGTGGCGACCTCGATGGCTTCCGCGTCCGAGCGGATGATATGGGCTGAATGTTGAGGGTGGGCTGACATGGGCCGACTCCAGGCTCCGAATGAATAACGGAGCCTTTGCAGGAGTCGTGCCGTTTATAAATCACCCTGAAAATCAACAGGCTGTAGAAACAAGCGCTGTTTTTCGCGATCTCCGGGCAGCAAAATGTTCAATTGCTGTTGCGCTACCAACAGCTGAACCGGGCGGCGTTTTTATGGAAAGCCTGCAACACGCCGCGTCAGATGGTCTGGCTACCAGCGCCAAGTGGCCTGACCTCATACTTGCCCTCGACCACGCTATTGACCGCATGCTCCACCTCAGCCCTCGCCTGTGCTGCGCGCTCAGGGTTATTGGCTTCCCAGCGTTCAATATTTCGCCGCCCGAATTGATCGATAAAGGCGTTCTTCCTGTCGGCCATGATCGTGGTCATTTGTTGTGTGTCGACATTGTGTTCCGGGCTCTTGTCGCGGTACGGGAAGTCCTGACCGCCCGCCACCCAGTTTTCGGTAAAAAATTGCTCGAGTGCGGGCTCGGGCAATACCGATAATCTATAGGCGACTTCAAGAGCAGGCCCGAGCGCCTTTTCGTGGCTCTGGATATTTTTGGCCTCATAGATATCGTTTTCGGTCTTGACCATATCCTTGATGGTGGAAAGAAGCGGCCTGCTGCGCGGGATGGTGCTGATGCCCGTCAGCGAGGGCGGAAAATCGCTGGAGAAGGTGGAATCCTTGCGCTCGAACAAGCTGGTCGATTGCAACGGATTTTCCGGGCGCGCGCCCTGGGTTGCACGTTCAAAGCTCTCCGCCTTGGAAAGCCCACCAAATCCCAACGTCCCGCTCCCGCCAAAATCAACCGTCATGCCCCTGTATTGGTCTTTGGCCGTGTCGGGTTGAAAATAACCAAAATTGCAAAATGAAAAATTCAGGTAATCCCAGTTATTAATCAACCGCGAGGCAAAGTAGTGCTGCTGCTGTTCCTGCTTGAGTTCTGGCGGCAGCAAGTCATTGAGTTTCTCCAGCACCGAAAACTTGATCAGGTTTTCAGCCTTTACTTTATCCAGCACGCCCGGCGCCTGCCGATGCAGGCCGTCAGGAAAAGCTTGATAAATATCTTCGAGACGGCTGTCCGCTTTGTTATAGGACTGAACGAGCGCATGATAAGAATCGATGACTTTCTTGACGGCTGGCGCGCTGACGAGCGACTTTTCACCTTCGGCCTTGAGTAACTCAGGCATCACCTTGGTATCTAACAGGAATGTACCGAGGTCCTTGAAGCTCGGCTCGACCTTGGACGCAACACACGCAAATTTTGACAAGTCCGCATTCGCGGAAAAGTCCCCTCTGGTGGCTTTATTAAAGTCAAAAAAACCTTCACAACCATTGCACAGCATCATCTTGGGCGCGCCCAAGCCGGTCATCGAGAACAGATTACCCATTACCACTTCTTCAGCGGCGACGTAATTGGTGTAGTAAGGGTTTTTTACGCGATATAGCTCATTATCATGTTCGATAAACTGGGCATCACGCGTGAATAAAATCCCATTACTGCTGCGCTCCACGGGCACTCCACCCGAGAGGTTGACGGGCGCCTTCGGCATCGTCCCGCGAGCGCGCTCTGTATCGGTGTTGGTTGTTGATGTACTCGAAAGCGCGGTCGTCGAGGTATAAGGAACCAATGACGGTGACGTGGAAGAAACTAACATAGCCATGACCTCTGCATAAAATAGACACACTCTAACGATCGCTTCACCCACTCAAAGTCGGCGAAGGGGATTCCAATATCAGCACAGCATTCAATTACTGACCCGACGCATGCTGTATTTACTTTTTCAAGGTTGCTTCCATGGATTGGAAACATAGGTAACAGGAATCCCTTCAAACTGCTTTTTATTCGAAGCCGAATTAAACGACACCCAAAGTCCCGAGCGCGTTCTAGGCATCATCTCCAACACCTTGCCCTTGATAGTGCCGCTGCCAAACGCCTTGTCCTCCAGCACGTCAATAATTTTATCCAGTGCGATACTGCCGGCGTCGGCCTCACCTGCCGGAAGCCGCTGATTCACGCGCACATGAATATGCAGGCCGGCGGTTGAGTCTCCGTAGATCGGGCTGTGCAAATATATTTGCACAGTGTCCTTGCCCGGCTGATAACCGTAAACCTGCTCGATGGAACGCATGCTCACTTCCTTAAAGGATTTAAGCAGGCCAAGGTGTTCTTTTTTAACATCGATGGGATTCACCAAAAACGTGCGGTTTGTACGCCTTTCATATTCGCCTACACGTTCGCGCACATTCACACCCTCACCGGGATTCATGGGATTTTTGAAAATCTCTTGAAACGCCTGGCGATGTTCAAACAGATCAGGTGGTATCCAGTACCCCACCAGCGCAAAGCCGCCGGTATCACGAGTGCGGGCGCTCAAGTTCAAGGGCTCTGGAAAAATCTCGGGATATTTTTCTATGTATCGCGTATTGGGCATCAATACGATGCCGCCCTGCGAAGTGAACGGCGTTACTGGAAACTGCTCGGGGTGTTGCCGGAAAGCGAGGAACTTTTTGTCGTCAGCCTGCGTAAAAAAGTTGTAGATGAAATCAGGCAGCACCTGATTGTGCGTATAGCGAGCGATGCGTGTTTCCAAGCCGGCCTCGGAGACAAGCCCTACTTGAGGCATGTTGTATTTATCGGCGGATTTTTTTGCGCACAATGGGGCTCGGGCCAGGGCGGTTCTATCAACGGGAGGGAGATTGACGCCTTTATCCTCGCGGTAGTTGCGATACCGTAAAGGTGTGGCGAACGTGGCCCGTTTCTTTTCTTCTGCGCCGACCACATGCTCAGCCTCCCAGCTACGCCAGTGTGGCGGGCACTCACTGTTGGACTTGACCGGACTGGCGTGCGTATTGATTAATGACGCATCATTATCTAACGGCGAAGGCGGTCTGGTCATACCAAGTGGGCTTACAGCCATGGGCATCTCCCCTTATTCCAGTGTTCTCCATCTGGAGAACTCGGGAAAAAAGTAATGCACCCAACTTGGGACGTCGCGATGACTAATCCGAGAATCGCGACAGAACTTTCGGTGTTGCTTCAAATCACCACATTGCGAACAAACCGAACAGCCCCGACGCCATCATTGCAATAGACGTGGGTTTGATCGCTGGAAAACATAAAGAACTCACCCGCCGCTATGTGTTTGTTCGTGCCATCCAGCGTCAGGGTCAAACAGCCTTCGAACACAAAGACCTGCACGCTCCAGCCTTGCGGATCAGGTTCAGGACGATAGCGATCACCCGGCTCCAGGCGCATCTCCCACAGTTCGACTTCACGCCGCGCCGTGGCCTTGGCCAGCAACACGGCTTTGCTGCCGGGGATATCACCCGCCCAGGCCAGTTCGTTGATGCGACTGTGGTCGCCGGCGTCCGGCGCCTGGATCAAATCGCTGAACGCCACCTCCAGCGCTTCGGCCACACGGTCCAGGGTGGACAGGCTGACGTTCTTTTCGCCGGCCTCGATGGCCACCAGCATGCGCCGACTGACCCCGGATTTTTCCGCAAGCGCGGTCTGGCTCAGGTCGGCGGCATGGCGCAGGCGCCGAACGTTCTGGCTGACGTGTTGCAGGACCGAAGCCCGGTGTGGATTTTCTTTGTGCACTATATTGCTCAATGGGTAGGTGTGCGCAGTATACTGCCCAGCGTGCGGCGCATTGTGCGGTCCGTGCCTTTCCCTTGCAAGACCGAGCCGCCATGACTGCCCCGAACTCCCCTTCGCGTTTCAATCGCTTCAGCAAAGCCGAATGCATCCTGGTGGTCATCACCATGATCTGGGGCGGCACCTTCTTGCTGGTGCAGCATGCCATGAGCGTCAGCGGGCCGATGTTTTTCGTGGGCCTGCGCTTTGCGGCAGCGGCCATTGTGGTCGGCTTCTTCTCCCTGCGTACGCTACGCGACCTGACGCTGTTCGAGTTGAAGGCCGGGGTGTTCATCGGCGTGGCGATCATGTTCGGCTACGGCTTGCAGACCATTGGCCTGCAGACGATCCTGAGCAGCCAGTCGGCGTTCATCACCGCGCTCTATGTGCCCTTTGTGCCGTTGTTGCAGTGGCTGGTGCTGGGTCGTCGCCCGGGGTTGATGCCGAGCATTGGCATCATGCTGGCGTTTGCCGGGTTGATGCTGTTGACCGGCCCGGCCGGTGCGTCGCTGAATTTCAGCCCCGGTGAAATCGCCACGCTGATCGGTGCCGTGGCGATTGCCGCCGAAATCATTCTGATCAGCGCTTTTGCCGGGCAAGTGGACGTGCGGCGGGTGACCGTGGTGCAACTGGCCACGGCGTCGCTGCTGTCATTCCTGATGGTGGTGCCGATGGGCGAGCCGTTGCCGGGCTTTTCCTGGCTGCTGTTGTTCAGCGCGGTGGGCCTGGGCTTGACCAGTGCGGTGATCCAGGTGGCGATGAACTGGGCGCAGCAGAGTGTATCGCCGACCCGCGCCACCTTGATCTATGCCGGCGAGCCGGTGTGGGCCGGCGTGGTCGGGCGGATTGCCGGCGAGCGCTTCCCGCCGATTGCGATGGCAGGCGCGGCGTTGATTGTGGTGGCGGTGATTGTGAGTGAGTTGAAGACACGCGGACAAAAAGCCGTCGAGTTGCGCGATGAAAGGGAACAGGAACAGCAAGGGTAGGGTCCGAATGTAGCGGTGGCTTGATCGTTCCCACGCTCTGCGTGGGAATGCAGCCCCGGACGCTCCGCGTCCAAGCTCGCAACTTGAGCCCTGCGCCATGGTGACGCAGAGCGTCACAGGAAGCATTCCCACGCAGAGCGTGGGAACGATCTAATGCCAAATGAGCAATTTCAGCCTACCTTGTAGGATCCTGCCACATCTTGCTGTTTGGTGATCGCGAAAGCGGCACGTATGATGCATCCCAAACTCCCGCAGATTAGAAGCCTATGTCCCTGATAGTTCTACTGCTTCTGCCATTCATTGGCAGCTGTCTGGCGGCCTTGCTGCCGCACAACGCACGTAATAGCGAATCCCTGCTGGCCGGCCTGGTGGCTCTGGTCGGCACCGTTCAAGTCGCCCTGCTCTACCCCCAGATCGCCCACGGTGGCGTCATCCGTGAAGAGTTCATGTGGCTGCCCAGCCTCGGCCTGAACTTCGTGCTGCGCCTGGATGGCTTCGCCTGGCTGTTCTCGATGCTGGTGCTGGGTATCGGTACGCTGGTGGCGTTGTATGCGCGTTACTACATGTCGCCGGACGATCCGGTGCCGCGTTTCTTCGCGTTCTTCCTGGCCTTCATGGGGGCCATGCTCGGGCTGGTGATTTCCGGCAACCTGATCCAGATCGTGTTTTTCTGGGAACTGACCAGCCTGTTTTCCTTCCTGTTGATCGGTTACTGGCACCACCGCGCCGATGCGCGACGGGGTGCGTACATGGCGCTGATGGTCACCGGCGCAGGGGGTTTGTGCCTGCTGGCCGGGGTGATGCTGCTGGGGCACATCGTCGGCAGCTACGACCTGGACCAGGTGCTGGTGGCGGGCGATCAGATTCGCGCGCATTCGCTGTACCCGGTCATGCTGGCCCTGGTGCTGATCGGCGCCCTGAGCAAAAGCGCACAGTTCCCCTTCCACTTCTGGCTGCCCCACGCCATGGCCGCGCCGACACCGGTTTCGGCCTACCTGCACTCGGCAACGATGGTGAAGGCCGGCGTGTTCCTGCTGGCCCGCCTGTGGCCGTCGCTGTCCGGCAGCGAAGAGTGGTTCTGGATCGTCGGCGGCGCCGGCGCGCTCACCCTCCTCCTCGGCGCCTACTGCGCCATGTTCCAGAACGATCTCAAGGGCCTGCTGGCCTATTCCACCATCAGTCACCTCGGGCTGATCACCCTGTTGCTGGGCCTCAACAGCCCGCTGGCCGCCGTCGCGGCAGTGTTCCATATCCTCAACCACGCCACCTTCAAGGCCTCGCTGTTCATGGCGGCGGGCATTATCGACCACGAAAGCGGCACGCGGGACATCCGCAAGCTCAGTGGGCTGGTGCGCCTGATCCCGTTCACCGCGACCCTGGCGATGGTGGCCAGTGCCTCGATGGCCGGCGTGCCGTTGCTCAATGGCTTCCTGTCCAAAGAGATGTTCTTCGCCGAAACCGTATTCATCTCGTCGACAAAATGGGTGGAAATCATGCTGCCCGTGATCGCGACCATCGCCGGCACCTTCAGCGTGGCCTATGCGTTGCGGTTCACCGTGGACGTGTTCTTCGGCCCTCCGGCCACCGACCTGCCGCACACCCCCCACGAACCGCCACGCTGGATGCGCGCACCGGTTGAACTGCTGGTGTTCGCCTGCCTGCTGGTGGGTATCTTCCCGGCGCAGATGGTCGGCTCGATCCTGGCCGCCGCCGCCTTGCCGGTGGTGGGCGGCGCGCTGCCTGAATACAGCCTGGCGATCTGGCACGGCTGGAACGCGCCGATGATCATGAGCCTGGTGGCGATGTCCGGCGGTGTGGTGCTGTACCTGATGCTGCGCAAGCAACTCAAGCGTGGCCGTTTCACCTACCCGCCGCTGATTGGCTACTTCAACGGCAAGCGCGGCTTCGAGCGTTGCCTGGTGGTGATGATGCGCGGGGTGCGCAAGATCGAAAAACGCATCAGCACCAAGCGCCTGCAAACCCAATTGTTCCTGCTGGTGACCGTGGCGGTGATCGGCGCCCTGATCCCGATGCTCAACAGTGGCCTGACCTGGGGTGACCGGCCGAAGATTCCCGGCTCCATCGTGTTCGTCACCCTGTGGGTGCTGGCGATTGCCTGCGCGCTGGGCGCCGCCTGGCAGGCCAAGTATCACCGGCTGGCAGCCCTGACCATGGTCAGCGTGTGCGGCCTGATGACGTGCATTACCTTCGTGTGGTTCTCGGCGCCGGACCTGGCCCTGACGCAACTGGTGGTGGAAGTGGTCACCACCGTGTTGATCCTGCTCGGCCTGCGCTGGCTGCCACGGCGGATCGAAGAGGTGTCGCCACTGCCCAACACGCTGCGCAAGGCGCGGATTCGCCGGGTGCGCGACTTCCTGCTGTCCACCGTGGTGGGTGGCGGCATGGCGCTGTTGTCCTACGCGATGCTGACGCGCCAGACCCCCAACGATATCTCCTCGTTCTACCTCAGTCGCGCCCTGCCCGAGGGCGGCGGCAGCAATGTGGTGAACGTGATGCTGGTGGACTTCCGCGGCTTCGATACCCTTGGCGAAATCACCGTGCTCGGCGCCGTGGCGCTGACCGTGTATGCCCTGCTGCGGCGCTTCCGCCCGTCGAAAGAAAGCATGGAACTGCCGCCGCAACAGCGCCAGCTGGCGCCGGACGTGGCCACCGACCTGGTCAACCCGCGCCAGGCCAGCGACACCGCCCTGGGCTTCATGATGGTGCCGGCGGTGCTGGTGCGCCTGCTGTTGCCGATCGCGATGGTGGTGTCGTTCTACCTGTTCATGCGCGGCCATAACCAGCCGGGCGGCGGTTTTGTCGCCGGGTTGGTGATGTCGGTGGCGTTTATCCTGCAATACATGGTGGCCGGCACGCAGTGGGTCGAGGCGCAGATGAGCCTGCGGCCGATGCGCTGGATGGGCTTCGGCCTGTTGGCGGCGACGCTCACCGGGCTCGGCGCGTTGTTTGCCGGCTACCCGTTCCTCACCACCCATACCTGGCATTTGAGCTTGCCTGTGCTGGGCGACATCCATGTCGCCAGCGCGCTGTTCTTCGATGTCGGCGTGTACGCCATGGTCGTCGGCTCGACCCTGCTGATGCTCACCGCCCTCGGCCACCAGTCGGTGCGCGCGCATAAACCGAGCAACCAGCCCAAAGCCGTCGTCAACCCACAAGGAGCTGCCGCCTGATGGAAGAAGTCATT
Source organism: Pseudomonas sp. 24 E 13 (assembly GCF_900004715.1). Taxonomy (NCBI): domain Bacteria; kingdom Pseudomonadati; phylum Pseudomonadota; class Gammaproteobacteria; order Pseudomonadales; family Pseudomonadaceae; genus Pseudomonas; species Pseudomonas sp. 24 E 13. Next base: position 14,281 of record NZ_CVTO01000135.1, on the reverse strand, counting down.
GCAATTGCCATTGGGGTCCTGGCGGCCTCCGGCGTCTGGTTGATCCTGCGCCCACGGACGTTCCAGGTGGTGATGGGCCTGTGCCTGTTGTCATACGGGGTCAACCTGTTCATTTTCAGCATGGGCAGCCTGTTTATCGGCAAGGAGCCGATCATCAAGGACGGCGTGCCGCAAGACCTGCTCAACTACACCGATCCCCTGCCCCAGGCGCTGGTGCTCACGGCCATCGTGATCAGCTTCGCCATGACCGCGCTGTTCCTGGTGGTGCTGCTGGCCTCCCGCGGCCTGACCGGTACTGACCATGTGGACGGCCGGGAGCCCAAGGAATGAATTGGGTCAACCAACTGATCGTTGCGCCGATCCTGCTGCCGTTACTGACCGCAGCGCTGATGCTGATGCTCGGCGAGAAACGCCGCCCGCTCAAAGCCAGGATCAATCTGTTCTCCAGCATCATCGGCCTGGGCATCGCCGTATTGCTGCTGTACTGGACACAACAAGGCGGCCCCGGCTCGATCGGCGTGTACCTGCCGGGCAACTGGCAAGTGCCGTTCGGTATCGTGCTGGTGGTGGATCAACTGTCGGCGCTGATGCTGGTGCTGACCGGGATCATCGGCGTCAGCGCGCTGTTGTTCGCGATGGCCCGCTGGGACCGTGCCGGCACCAGTTTCCATGCGCTGTTCCAGGTGCAGATGATGGGCCTGTACGGTGCCTTCCTCACCGCCGACCTGTTCAATCTGTTCGTGTTCTTCGAGGTGTTGCTGGCGGCCTCCTACGGCCTGATGCTGCACGGTTCCGGGCGCGCCCGAGTGTCGTCGGGGCTGCATTACATCGCGATCAACCTGCTGGCGTCGTCGCTGTTTTTGATTGGCGCGGCGATGATCTATGGGGTGACCGGCACGCTGAACTTCGCTGACCTGGCACTGAAAATCCCGCTGGTGCCGGAGGCCGATCGCGGCCTGCTGCACGCCGGCGCGGCGATCCTGGCCACCGCGTTCCTGGCCAAGGCCGGCATGTGGCCGCTGAACTTCTGGCTGGCGCCCGCCTACTCATCGGCCAGCGCGCCGGTGGCGGCGATGTTCGCGATCATGACCAAAGTCGGCGTATACACCGTGCTGCGCCTGTGGACCCTGCTGTTTTCCGGCCAGGCCGGCGCTTCGGCGTTGTTTGGCGGTGACTGGCTGGTGTACGGCGGCATGGCGACCATCCTCTGCGCGGCGCTGGCGATGCTCGCGGCGCAGCGCCTGGAACGCATGGCGAGCCTGAGCATCCTCGTCTCGGCCGGCATCCTGCTGTCGGCCGTGGGGTTTGCCCAGCCCAGCCTGACGGCCGGGGCGCTGTTCTACCTGGTCAGCTCCACCCTGGCGTTGAGCGCGCTGTTTTTACTGGCGGAATTGATCGAACGCTCGCGCTCGGCCAATGACCTGCCGCTGGACGAGGAAATCGACGCCCTGCCCAAGGCCATGGAATCCCTGCATCCACGGCCCGGCGTCAACCTCGACGATGAACAGAAAGCCGTGATCGGCCAGGTGATCCCCTGGACCATGGCGTTCCTGGGCCTGAGCTTTATTGCCTGCGCGCTGCTGATCATCGGCATGCCGCCCCTGTCCGGGTTTATCGGCAAGCTCAGCCTGCTGCATGCGCTGGTCAATCCGCTGGGGCTGGGCAACGCGGTGGATGAACCCATCCGCCCGGCGGCCTGGGGCTTGGTGGCGCTGTTGATCCTGTCGGGGCTGGCCTCGCTGATCGCCTTCGCCCGGCTTGGCATCCAGCGTTTCTGGACCCCGGAAGAACGGCCCTCGCCCCTGCTGCGCCGCTATGAATGTGTGCCGATCTTCCTGCTGCTGGGCCTGAGCATCGCGCTGACCTTCAAGGCCGAGCCACTGATGCGCTACACGCTGGCCACCGCCAAGAGCCTGAACAACCCGGAAAGCTACGTGATGGCGGTGATGGCGACGCGTCCGGTGCCGAGCCCGGAAGCCCAGGCAGCCGCCCTGGAGGTGCAACCATGAAGCGCCTGTTTCCTGCCCCGTGGTTGTCGCTGGCCCTGCTGGGTTTGTGGCTGGTGCTGAACCTGTCCATGAGCCCCGGCAACCTGTTGCTCGGTGCATTGCTGGGCGTGCTGGCGCCGCTGATGATGGCGCCACTGCGCCCGCAACCGATCAGCCTGCGCCGTCCTGGCGTGATCCTGAGCCTGTTCCTGCGGGTGGGCCGCGACGTGATTGTTTCCAACCTGCAAGTGGCCTGGGGCGTCTTGACCTGCGGCTCACGCCCGCCGCGCGCGCGCTTCATCAAAATCCCCATCGACCTGCGCAGCCCCAACGGCCTCGCGGCGCTGTCGATGATCACGACGGTCGTTCCCGGCACGATCTGGTCGGAACTGGCGCTGGACCGCAGCGTCCTGCTGCTGCATGTGTTCGACCTGGACGATGAGGCGCAGTTTATCGAGCATTTCAAATCCGCCTACGAACGGCCCCTGATGGAGATCTTCGAATGAGCGCCCTGCTCTCCAATGCGATCCTGTTGAGCCTGTTCCTGTTCTCCCTGGCGATGGTGCTGACGTTGATCCGCCTGTTCAAGGGCCCGTCGGCCCAGGATCGGGTACTGGCGCTGGATTATCTGTACATCCTGGCGATGCTTATGATGCTGGTGCTGGGCATCCGTTACGCCAGTGACACCTACTTTGAAGCGGCGCTGCTGATTGCGCTGTTCGGCTTTGTCGGCTCGTTCGCCCTGGCCAAATTCCTGTTGCGTGGGGAGGTGATTGAATGATGCCGTTATGGATGGAAGCCGTCGTCGGAGTGCTGCTGGTCCTGAGCAGCGTGTTTGCGCTGATAGGGGCGCTCGGGTTGTTGCGCATGAAGGATTTTTTCCAGCGCATGCACCCGCCGGCGCTGGCCTCGACACTGGGCGCATGGTGCGTGGCGTTGGCATCGATTATCTACTTTTCGGTACTCAAGTCCGGGCCGGTGCTGCACGGGTGGTTGATTCCGATTCTGCTGTCGATCACCGTGCCGGTGACCACCCTGCTGCTGGCGCGCACGGCGTTGTTCCGCAAGCGCATGGCCGGTGACGATGTCCCGGCCGAAGTCAGCAGCCGCCGCTGAGCGCTGAAGAGAACACACTCCAAATGTGGGAGGGGGCTTGCCCCCGATGGCGGTGGGTCAGTTACCGATGAACTGACTGATCCACTGCTATCGGGAGCAAGCCCCCTCCCACATCAGCTCAGCTGCTCACACAGGAATGCACTGCTGGCGATCCTGGACGTCGGATGGAAGGCCAGCACCCGCGTCGCCACCAGCAGATAGGCGACCTCTTCAGATGACATGAAAGCCATCCCTCCCATGAGTTCGAAAGCGCGCGTGCCAATACGGTTGAGCGCCTCCTGCACCGAGAAGCGTGTGGCCTGAGCACGCGCCAGGTCAGCGCGCAGGAAACGGTTTTCATCTATCGACGTTGCCACCCCCTGCAATGCCATCGTCGCCCCCTGCAGATCGATCAGCAACAGCGCCCGATCCTCCTGCGAACCTTTACCCGCCGTCAGTGCGCGCGATGCCAATGCGCACGCCATGCCCAGGTACGACGCTGAAGCCAGCAACTGGAACCAGATCGCAAACAAATGGTTACCCGTACCCTGTTGATCCTCACCGAGCTGCTCATCCACGGTTTTGCTGAAATGCATCATGGACTCGGGCACCACCAGGTTGTTGAACCGGACCTCGTGACTGTCAGCCGCCTGCAAATGGGGAACGGACCAGAACTTCTCGCGCTCGATACAGGGATCGCCCGCCAGCGCTGCACCAATGCCAAGATGCACGTCACCTTGCGGATCAACATAGTTGACGCCAAAGGTCATCACGTCGAAATGATGGGTCATCGTGCAGGGTTTCTTGCTGCCATTGACGATATAGCCGTCGGCGGTTTTCTCCACGGCCATGGTCGACGCGAGGATATCCGAATGCGCGCGGCCTTCGGCAAACCCGGACGCCACCAACAAGTCGTTACCTGCAACGATGCTCAGCAGCCCTTGAAGGTCAGGAAAAAAATGACTGGCCGCCATCATGCCCGCGACGGTATGGTGGTGCATGGTCATCATCACAGCCAGTGAAGGGCAATGTGCGCCGACCCACGTATGCAACTGCGCCAACTTGCGCGCACTGACGCCCCTGCCACCCAGTGCCTCGGCAATGGCAAGCCCAGGCTGGCCCACTGTGCGAAACACATCAGCCAAGCGTTGAGACTCTCCTCGCTCAAGTTCCAACAGCGATGCGGATTCAAGAAAAGAGGCCAATTGCGGAACCAGCTCAAACGCGGTATTTCGTTCTTGTGTTAAAAACATACTCTTCACACCCTTTATTAGTTCGTACGATACCTATTCACTTGATGCAGTACCGCGCGGTCACTTTAAATAGTGGCGCGCATAACGCTGGTCAAAATTCGATAACGACAACAAGATAAAGAAATCAGCCGTCTGAAAGTCAGCGTCCCAGGCGGGTTCGCCACACACCCAGGCACCGCTGCGTAAATAGCCTTTTAGCAACGGCGGCATGGGGGCAGGTTTTTCAGCGTTAACATTATGAAGAACAAACGGTGTATGTGCGGTGACACGATACTCAACTGGCGCAAGTTGTTCGGGTGTCAACGCATGATAGATGGCCGATGCATGATGACCGCCGTCCGCCAGACTGACGCTGGCGCCCCCCATCAAGTAATCACATCCTTCACGTTGCATATACGTTATCAAGCCCGACCACAGCATCATGATCACGCTGCCGCTGCGGTAGTCGGGATGCACGCAGGCATGCCCCACTTCGATAATACGTGCACGTAAATGATCCAACCGGCTCAGGTCGAATTCCTTTTCCGAATAGTAGTGACCCATGTGCCGGGCGGCGGTTGGACTCATGACACGGTACGTGCCGACCACACAGGCGGTGGTGACATCTTGCACGACTAGATGGTCGCAATAGTCGTCAAACTCGTCGATATTCAAACCCTGGATATTGCTAAGTGCCGGTGCCCGGAATGTTTCATTGAACACTTTATAACGAAGGGCTTGCACCTCTCGCAGTTGTTCTGGCGTACTGACGAGGCTAACAACCAACTTACCGGCACGCAGCGACAAGCCTGAACCCACATCCTTGGTCTGTGTGAGCATTTGCATATAGGTACCCTTATTATTACACCAAGTAACAAACAAACATTACCTGCCCTTCGTGAAGGGGGACTGTAAGGGAACTCTGAAACCTCGCGCGAATTCGACAAGACTAAAAACGGCGGGAATATGCAGGAGATTGAAAAGTGGGGGACGTTGTGGGTGGAGAAACAATAAGTCTCCATGACACGCCAGCTCAGAAATAGATCTGAATCCGAAGACTGAGCCAAGTAGAGGTGGTCAACGTTGATCGTTCCCACGCTCCGCGTGGTAATGCCGCCTGGGACGCTCCGCGTCCCCCAAGAACCAGCTCAGATGCGTATGTGTGACGCAGAGCGTCACGGGATGCATTCCCACGCAGAGCGTGGGAACGATCAGACCGAGTCAAGTGAACACGGTTAAAAATGTGGGAGGGGGCAAGCCCCCTCCCACATTTGGAGCGAGTTACCGATCAGGCCTGATCAGCCAACCGCCACGTCGTCCCACCCTTCCCGTCTTCCAGGACCACACCCATCGCGGTCAGTTGGTCACGGATACGGTCGGATTCCGCCCAGTCTTTACCAGCCCGAGCCGCCAGACGCGCCTGGATCAAGGCATCCACTTGCGCCGCATCCACACGCCCTTCAGCGCCGGCTTGCAGGAAGTCATCAGCCTCCATCTGCAACACGCCCAGCACGCTGGCCAGCTCTTTCAGGCGTGCCGCCAAACCTGCCGCTGCGTCGATATCCGTCTCGCGCAGACGGTTGATCTCACGCACCATCTCGAACAACACGGCACAGGCTTCGGGGGTGCCGAAGTCGTCGTTCATGACTTCGGTGAAGCGTGCCACGAAGGCTTCGCCGCCGGCCGGGGCCACTGCGGGCAAGCCTTTCAACGCATGGTAGAACCGCTCCAGGGCGCCCTTGGCGTCCTTGAGGTTGTCTTCCGAGTAGTTGATGGCGCTGCGGTAATGGCTGGACACCAGCAGGTAACGCACCACTTCCGGATGGTACTTTTCCAGCACGTCGCGAATGGTGAAGAAGTTGTTCAAGGACTTGGACATCTTCTCGCCATTGATGCGGATCATGCCGCAGTGCATCCAGGCGTTGGCGTAAGTCTTGCCGGTGGCGGCTTCGCTCTGGGCGATTTCGTTTTCGTGGTGCGGAAACTCCAGGTCGCTGCCGCCGCCATGAATGTCGAAGGTCTCGCCCAGGCAGCAGGTGGACATCACCGAGCATTCGATGTGCCAGCCCGGACGCCCGGCGCCCCACGGCGACTCCCAGCTCGGCTCGCCGGGCTTGGTGGCTTTCCACAGCACGAAGTCGAGCGGGTCCTGCTTGGCTTCGTCGACTTCGATGCGTGCGCCGATGCGCAGGTCTTCGATCCGCTTGCGCGACAGCTTGCCGTAGCCCATGAACTTGGCGACGCGGTAGTACACGTCGCCATTGCCCGGGGCGTAGGCGTAGCCCTTGTCGATCAGGGTCTGGATCATCGCGTGCATGCCAGGGATGTGGTCCGTGGCACGCGGTTCCATGTCCGGCTTGAGGATGTTGAGGCGTGCCTCGTCCTCGTGCATCGCAGCGATCATGCGCTCGGTCAGCGCGTCGAACGACTCGCCGTTTTCATTGGCGCGGTTGATGATCTTGTCGTCGATGTCGGTGATGTTGCGCACATAGGTCAAGTCATAGCCGCTGAACCGCAACCAGCGGGTCACCAGGTCGAAGGCAACCATGCTGCGGCCGTGGCCGATGTGGCAGTAGTCGTACACGGTCATGCCGCACACGTACATGCGCACCTTGTTGCCATCCAGCGGCTTGAAGACTTCTTTGGTCTTGCTGAGTGTGTTGTAGATCGTTAGCACGACAGTTCCTTAAACAGAATCACTGGCCCCACGAATCACGCAAGGTCACGGTACGGTTGAATACCGGCCGACCAGGTTTGGAGTCCTTGATATCCGCGCAGAAGTAACCTTCGCGCTCGAACTGGAACCGGTCTTCCGGCTGTGCGTCGCCCAAAGAGGGTTCGGCACGACAACCGGTGAGCACTTGCAGGGAGTCAGGGTTGATGTTGTCGAGGAAACTGGCGCTGTCTTCGGCCTTTTCAGGATTCGGCGAACGGAACAGACGATCGTACAAACGCACTTCGCACTCGATGCTGGCAGCGGCCGGCACCCAGTGGACCACGCCCTTGACCTTGCGGCCTTCAGGGTTCTTGCCCAGGGTGTCGGGGTCGTACGAGCAGCGCAGTTCGACGATGTTGCCGTCGGCGTCCTTGATCGCTTCGTCGGCACGGATCACGTAGCTGCCGCGCAGGCGCACTTCGCCGTTCGGCTCCAGGCGCTTGTAGCCTTTTGGCGGCTCTTCCATGAAGTCATCGCGGTCGATGTAGATTTCACGTGCGAACGGCAGCTTGCGCACGCCGAGTTCTTCTTTCTGCGGATGACGCGGCAGTTCGAGGTTTTCGACCTGATCTTCCGGGTAATTGGTGATCACGACTTTCAACGGGCGCAGCACGCACATGGCGCGCGGGGCATTGGCGTCGAGGTCCTGGCGGATGCTGAACTCGAGCATGCCGAAGTCGACCACGCCGTCGGAGCGGTTGGTGCCGACCATGTCGCAGAAATTGCGAATCGACGCCGGGGTATAGCCGCGACGGCGGAAGCCCGACAGGGTCGACATGCGCGGGTCGTCCCAGCCATGCACGTGCTTTTCATCCACCAGCTGCTTGAGCTTGCGCTTGCTGGTGATGGTGTAGTTCAGGTTCAGGCGGCTGAATTCGTACTGGCGCGGCTGGGCCGGCACCGGCAGGTTGCTCAGGAACCACTCGTACAGCGGACGATGGCTCTCGAACTCCAGGGTGCAGATGGAGTGGGTGATGCCTTCGATGGCGTCCGACTGACCGTGGGTGAAGTCGTAGTTGGGGTAGATGCACCACTTGTCACCGGTCTGGTGGTGGTGGGCATGGCGGATGCGGTACATGATCGGATCGCGCAGGTTCATGTTCGGCGAGGCCATGTCGATCTTGGCGCGCAGTACGCGGGCGCCGTCCGGGAATTCGCCGGCGCGCATACGGTTGAACCAGTCCAGGTTCTCTTCCACCGAACGGTCGCGGAACGGGCTGTTCTTGCCCGGTTCGGTCAGGGTGCCACGGTATTCCTTGGCCTGTTCCGGGCTCAGGTCGTCGACGTAGGCCTTGCCGGCTTTGATCAGCTCGACGGCCCAGTCGAACAACTGGTCAAAATACTTGGAGGCATAGCGCACTTCACCGGACCACTCGAAGCCCAGCCACTTGATGTCGCTTTCGATGGCGTCGATGTATTCCTGGTCTTCCTTGGCCGGGTTGGTGTCGTCGAAACGCAGGTGCGTGACGCCACCGAACTCCTGGGCCAGACCGAAGTTCACACAGATCGACTTGGCGTGACCGATGTGCAGGTAGCCGTTGGGCTCTGGCGGGAAACGGGTGACGATCTGCGTGTGCTTGCCCGAATCCAGGTCCGCCTGGATGATCGGGCGCAGGAAGTTGACCGGGACAGCAGGTCCGGCCTTGGCATTCGGGGTAGGGTCGACAGTGGGCTTGCTCATAGGATCCTTGAACAGACAGGTTCGTGGCCGGATGGGGCCAGATAAAACAAAGGGCTCATAATAGCCGATGCAGTCAAGACACTGACAGGCCGGGACCGAAAACTGCTGTTTAATTACTGCTTTTCTGGCCGGGGCGGTAAAAAACCACCTCGAAATTCCTGCGGGGCACGCTAAACTGCGCGCCTTGGCCGTCGTTTAAGCCAGACAGGTAAGGTGCCCCGGGCACTCAAACCCACGAATTCCCTGAAAAGAGTAGTGAACATGACTCAAGTCAAACTGACCACCAACCACGGTGACATCGTCATCGAGTTGAACGCCGAGAAAGCGCCGATCACCGTCGCCAACTTCATCGAGTACGTCAACGCCGGCCACTACGAAAACACCGTTTTCCACCGTGTCATCGGCAACTTCATGATCCAGGGCGGCGGTTTCGAGCCAGGCATGAAAGAGAAGAAAGACAAGCGCCCAAGCATCCAGAACGAAGCGGACAACGGCCTTTCCAACGACAAGTACACCGTCGCCATGGCCCGTACCATGGAGCCGCATTCGGCCTCCGCGCAGTTCTTCATCAACGTGGCTGACAACGCTTTCCTCAACCACAGCGGCAAGAACGTGCAGGGCTGGGGTTACGCCGTATTCGGTAAAGTCACCGAAGGCCAGGACGTCGTCGACAAGATCAAAGGCGTGTCCACCACGTCCAAAGCCGGTCACCAGGACGTTCCAGCCGAAGACGTCATCGTCGAGAAAGCCGAGATCGTTGGGTGATATTGCTGATTTCAGACTTGCATCTGGAAGAGGAGCGCCCGGACATTACCCGGGCGTTTCTGGATCTGCTCCATGGCCGCGCCCGTGGTGCCCAGGCGTTGTACATTCTGGGGGACTTCTTCGAAGCCTGGATTGGCGACGATGGGATGACCGCGTTCCAGCGCTCCATCTGTGACGCGCTGCGCGAACTGAGCGACAGCGGCACCGCGATTTTCATCATGCACGGCAACCGCGACTTCCTGATCGGCAAGGCGTTCTGCAAAGCCGCAGGCGCCAGCTTGCTCAAGGACCCGAGTGTCGTGCAATTGTACGGCGAACCCGTGCTGCTGATGCACGGCGACAGCCTCTGCACCCGCGACCTCGGCTATATGAAGCTGCGGCGCATCCTGCGTAACCCGATTGTGCTGTTTATCCTGCGCCACCTGCCCCTGGGCACGCGCCACAAGCTGGCGCGAAAGCTGCGCAGCGAAAGCCGTGCACAGACGCGCATGAAGGCCAACGACATTGTCGATGTCACCGCCGAAGAAGTACCGCGAGTGATGCAGCAATTCGGCGTGCGCACCCTGGTCCACGGCCATACCCACCGCCCCGCCATTCATAAGTTGCAGATTGGCGACCAGGCGGCCAAGCGGATTGTGCTGGGGGATTGGGACAAGCAAGGCTGGGCGTTGCAGGTGGATGAGCAAGGCTTTCAACTGGCGGCGTTTGACTTCGTCAATCCGCAGCTGGCCCTGCCTGGCGCTTGATCCGCAACACCACTGATCCCATGTGAACAGAGATCAAACTGTGGGAGGGGGCTTGCCCCCGATGGCGGCCTCGGGGCCGACCAGGATGTTGGATCAGACCGAGTACATATCCATTATTTAGGTAACGGCCACTTAGGGTTCCGCCCTGACGGCGGGTC
>NZ_CVTO01000135.1:0-3829 GCF_900004715.1 Pseudomonas sp. 24 E 13 | reverse complement strand
GATCAAAAGCAGATCAAGATCAAGAGCGACTCGCTTCGCATCGTGGTTACGGTTGAGCGCTACAGAGTTGATGCATCTGTGACTGACCCACCGCCATCGGGGGCAAGCCCCCTCCCACAGTTGATTGCATTTCAGCCCTGGGCAGTCAGTGCCCCGAAGCCGCAGGCCCGGCCTTCGCGGTAAACGGCGGTTTGGCCAGCCACACCAGCAACATCAAGCCCGCGAAGATCCACCCCATCAAGGTGAAATAGTCCACGGTAGACATCATGTAGGCCTGGCTGGTGAGGATCTGGTCCAACTGCGCATACGCTTTGTGCCCCGCCCCGCCGAGGGCCTGTATCGCGTCGCGCGTGGTCGAGTCATAAGTGGTCATGTTCTCGCTCATGTACGCATGGTGCTGGTCGGCGCGGCGAATCCAGATCCAGGTGGTGAGCGAGGCCGCGAAGCTGCCGCCCAAGGTGCGCAAGAACGTTGCCAGCCCCGCGCCGTCGGCAATCTGCTGCGGCGGCAGGTCGGACATCAGGATGCTCAAGGTCGGCATGAAGAACAGCGCCACGCCGATCCCCATGAACAGCTGCACCAGGGCGATGTGGGTGAAGTCCACCTCATTGGTGAAGCCTGCGCGCATGAAGCAGCTCAAACCCATCGCCAGGAACGACAACCCCGCCAGCAGGCGCAAGTCGAATTTGTGCGCGTATTTGCCCACGAACGGTGACATCAGCACCGGCAGAATGCCGATCGGCGCCACCGCCAGGCCGGCCCAGGTGGCGGTGTAGCCCATCTGGGTTTGCAGCCACTGCGGCAGGATCAGGTTGATGCCAAAGAAGCCCGCGTACCCGCCGATCAACACAATGGTGCCGATGCGGAAGTTGCGGTAGGCGAACAGGCGCAGGTTCACCACCGGGTGCTTGTCGGTCATCTCCCAGATCACGAACACCGCCAGGGCAATCGCCGAGATCACTGCACCGATAATGATGAAGTTGGATTCGAACCAGTCCAGGTCATTGCCCTTGTCGAGGATGATCTGCAAGGCGCCGACACCGACGATCAGGCTCAACAACCCCACATAGTCCATCGGCTGGTAGCTGGTGACCACCGGGCGTTTCTTCAACTGCGCACGCACCACCATCACCGCAAAGATGCCGATCGGCACGTTGATGAAGAAGATCCACGGCCAACTGTAGCTGTCGGTGATCCAGCCGCCGAGGATCGGTCCCGCAATCGGCGCCACCACCGTGACCATCGCCAATAGCGCAAGGGCCATGCCGCGCTTGGCCGGTGGGTAGACCGCGATCAGCAGCGTCTGGGTCATCGGGTACAACGGCCCCGCCACCAGTCCCTGCAGCACGCGAAAGCCGATCAACTCGGGCATCGAGGTGGAAATACCGCACAGGAACGAGGCCAGCACGAACAGCATGGTCGCCCACAGGAACAGCTTCACCTCGCCGAAGCGTCGGCTCAACCAACCGGTGAGCGGCAAGGCAATGGCGTTGCTCACCGCAAACGAGGTAATGACCCAGGTGCCCTGCTCCGAACTCACGCCCAGGTTGCCGGAAATGGTCGGCAACGCCACGTTGGCGATGGTGGTGTCGAGCACCTGCATGAAGGTCGCCAGCGACAGCCCGATAGTGGCCATCAGCAGGCTGGGTGGGGTGAACGAGGCGTTATTGCTCATCAGCGTTGCGCAGCCTTGGGAGCGGCGACGCTGTTGTCATGGATCAACTGGTTGATCATGGCATCGGCCTCGACCAGTTGGCGGTCGTACACAGTGGTGGTGAACGAAGCCTTCTGCGGTGGCTGTTGCGCCAGCACCGGGCCGCTCTGGTCGTGCAGGTCCACATTGACCACGGTGCTCAAGCCCACCCGCAACGGATGCTTGGCCAGTTCCTCGGCGTTGATATGGATGCGTACCGGCACACGTTGCACGATTTTGATCCAGTTGCCGGTGGCGTTTTGCGCGGGCAACAGGGCAAACGCGCTGCCGGTGCCGGCGCCGAGGCTGTCGACGGTGCCGCTGTACTTCACGTCGCTGCCGTAGATGTCCGACTCGATGTCCACCGGCTGGCCGATGCGCATATCACGCAGTTGGGTTTCCTTGAAGTTGGCATCGATCCACAGCTGATCCAGCGGAATCACCGCCATCAGCGCGGTACCCGGCTGGACGCGCTGGCCCAGCTGCACGGTGCGCTTGGCCACATAGCCGGTGACGGGTGCGATCAAGGTGCTGCGCGCGTTGGTCAGGTAAGCCTGGCGCAGTTGCGCGGCGGCGGCTTGCACATCCGGGTGGGACGAAATCACCGTGTCATCCACCAGGGCGTTGGTGGTTTTCAGTTGCTGCTCAAGGTTGGTCAAAGCGTTCTTTGCGGCGGTCAGGCTGTCACGGGCGTGGGACAGTTCTTCCTGGGAAATCGCGCCGCCCTGGGCCAGGGTCTTGCGGCGGTTGTAGTTGTCCTGGGCGGTCTGCACGTCGGCTTTCTGCGCGTTGACCTGGGCTTTCATGCCATCGACGTTGCTGTACAAGCCACGCACCTGGCGCACGGTGCGGGCCAGGTTGGCCTGGGCACTTTGCAGGCCGACGGCGGCGTCGTTGGGGTCAAAGTTGACCAGCACCTGGCCTTCGTGGACCAGGTCGCCATCGTCGGCGCCGATGCTGACCACGGTGCCGGTGACCAGCGGGGTGATTTCCACCACGTTGCCGTTCACATAGGCGTCGTCGGTGCTTTCGTTGAAGCGCCCGTAAAGCTCGTACCAGGCCCACACGCCGACGACACCCAAGATGACGATCAGCGCCAGGCCGATCAGCATGACTTTGCGTTTGCGCGGGTTGGTGTCCTTGGGTTGTTCAGTTGCGTTGTTGCTGTCGGCAGTGGCCATGACAAATACCTCAAATTATTCCGTGCGGGTGGCTGGGGTGGTCGCGGCGACGTTGTGGGCGTTGAATCCGCCACCCAGGGCCTGCATCAATTGAATCGACAGGTCGATCTGCGCAGCATTCAGGGTCGCCAACTGACGCTGGGCCTGCAGCAATTGCTGCTCGATGCTGAGCACATCCAGGTAATTACCGATGCCGGAGCTGTAGCGTTGCACCCCGGTGTCGTAGGACTGTTGGGCGATGTCGGCGGCATGTTGCTGCGCCTGGATCTGCCGCCCGGTGTCGCGCAATTGCGACAGGGTGGTGCCGATATCGCCCAGGGCTTGCACCAGGGTCTTGTTGTACTGGGCCACGGCCAGGTCGTAATCGGCGTCGCGGGCATCGAGGTCGGCGCGCAGGCGGCCGCCGTCGAAGATCGGCAGTGATACGGTGGGTGCAATGTTGAAGAAGCGGCTGGCCGAACCAAACATCGCGTCTCCCAGCAACGATTCAGCACCGGCGCTCGCGCTCAGGTTGAGGTTGGGGTAGAAGCGGGTCTTGCTGGCGGCGATGTCCTTGCTCGCGGCTTCCACGCGCCACCGCGCGGCGATCAGGTCCGGCCGCCGGCCAAGCAACTCGGCGGGCAACACGGAAGGCACGGCGACAGCAGCGGGTTTCAATACCGCCGGGCGGGCCAGTTCGTTGCCACGGTCGGGGCCTTTGCCGAGCAATACCGCGAGGGCGATCCTGGCGCTTTGCAGTTGTTTTTCCGCATCGATCAGTTGCGACTGGGCGCTGGCCTCCAGGCTTTCGGTCTGCTGGTACTGGTACTCGCTGTCGATACCGGAACTCAGGCGGCGCTGACTCAGGTCGAGCATCTGGCGGGTGCGCTTGAGGTCGTCCACGGCCAGGTCGCGCACGATATGCGCCTGGCCCAGGTCGCTGTAGGCCTTGGCCACGTTGGCCGCCAGGGTCAGG
>NZ_CVTO01000141.1:5230-24570 GCF_900004715.1 Pseudomonas sp. 24 E 13 | reverse complement strand
AGGTCGAGGCTGCGCTGGGTGTCGGTGAACAGCGCGGTGCAGTGGTCCATGTCGCGCACCTGCGCCTGCATCAATATGCCGCCCTGGGGCACGCCCAGGTGTTCGGCGTGCCACTGGGCATCGCGCTGGGTGAAGCTCAGGCGCAGCGCGTCGTGATGCTCCAGCACCGCCAGCAGGGCCTGCTCCAGGCGATGTGGCTCGAGCAGTTGCAGCGGCTTGAGCACCAGGGCCTGGTTCCAGTGCTGGCGCGCCGGGATGTCGGAGTCGAAGAACCAATGCTGGATCGGCGTAAGGCCCGAGCGGCCGGTGAGCACACCTTGCTCGGCGCTGAACGTCTCGACGCGCGTGGCGACGGCGGCCAGGCTTTGCACGGTCTGGTGCTGGAACAGGTCACGCGGGCTGAAATGAATGCCCGCCTGCCGCGCACGGCTGACCACCTGGATCGACAGGATCGAATCGCCGCCCAGCTCGAAGAAGTTATCGTCGAGGCCGACTTGCTGCAGGTTCAGCACCGCGCACCAGATGGCCGCCAACGTGCTTTCCAACGCATTGCGTGGCGCCACGTACGCCTGGCGGTTCGCTTCAGGATCGGGCTGCGGCAAGGCGCGCCGGTCGAGCTTGCCGTTGGCGGTCAGCGGCATGCTGTCGAGCACGATTATGTGGGCGGGCACCATGTAGTCCGGCAAGTGCGCCTTGAGGTGGGCCTTCACCGCGTCGCGCAAGGCGCCGTGCTCGGCGTCGCTGACCAGGTACGCCACCAGCTGTTTGCCGCTCGGCGAATCCAGCGCCAGCACCACCGCTTCACGCACCGCCGCATGCTCCAACAGGCGCGTTTCGATCTCGCCCAATTCGATGCGGAAACCGCGAATCTTCACCTGATGGTCGATACGCCCCAGGTACTCCACCTGCCCATCGGGGCCTTGGCGCACCAGGTCACCGGTACGGTACAGACGGCCGCCATTGCCGCTGAACGGGTCGGCGACAAAGCGCTCCGCCGTCATGCCGGGGCGCTGGTGATAGCCCTGAGCCAGGCCCGCGCCGCCGATGTACAACTCGCCGCTCGCGCCCTGCGGCACCAGGGCCAGGTCGGCGTCGAGAATGTAAGCCACGCGCGCGCCGACAATGCTGCCGATCGGCACGCTGGCGGCGCCCTCCTCCACCTGTTGCGGCGCCAGGCTGGCCAGCGGCATCACCACGGTTTCGGTCGGACCATAGGCGTTGAAAAACACCTCAGGCTGGAACGCCGCACGAATACGCTGCAGATGCTCACCGGTCAGTGCTTCACCGCCGGTGATGCACATGCGCACCGGCAAGGTCTGCTGTTGCGTGGCCAGCCATTGCGCCAACTGGCTGCCGTAGCTGGGCGTGAACCCGAGGATATTCACGCGATGGCTGCGGATCAGCGCGCAGATCTCTTCGGCGTCCCACTGGCCCTGGGCACGCAATACCACGTGGGCACCGCTGAGCAACGGCACCAGCAGGCGCTCGGTGGCGGCGTCGAAGTTGATCGAATAAAAGTGCAGTTCGCAGTCGTCCGGGCGCATGCCGAAGCGCTCGATCACGGCCTGGCAATGCATGGCGATTTCCCCCTGGGACACCACCACGCCTTTAGGCTTGCCGGTGGAGCCGGAGGTGTAGATCAGGTACGCCTGGTGCTGCGCCAGGCTGATAAACGGCAGCTCATCGGCCGGATAATTTTCCAGCCTGGCCGCGTCATCTTCCAGGCACCAGCACGCCAGCGCGTGCGGCAACTCGCCCAGGGCCTGGAACATCGCCGCATCGCTGAGCAGCAGGCCGATGCCGCTGTCTTCGATCATGTAGTGCAGGCGGTCCAGCGGGTATTCCGGGTCCAGCGGCACGTAGGCGCCGCCGGCCTTGAGGATCGCCAGCAGGCCGACGACCATTTCCAGCGAGCGTGGCAGCGCCAGGCCGACCCGCACCTGGGGGCCGACGCCACATTCGCGCAGCATCCAGGCCAGGCGATTGGCGCGGGCATCGAGTTCGGCGTAAGTGAGGGTCACACCGGCAAAGGTCAGCGCCGGCGCAGCGGCACGCTTGCGCGCCTGCTGGCTGAACAGGGTCTGGATGCACTGGTCCAGACGATGCTCTCCGGCTGCAACCCCGAGGCTGTCCTGCAGGGCGCGCTGCTCGGCGGTGCTGAGCAACGGCAGTTCACTGAGGCGTTGGTGCGGATTATCGATCAGTGCTTCCAAGAGGTTGCGCCAATGCGCGGCCATGCGGGCGATGCGCGGCTCGTCGAACAGATCGGTGCTGTAGGTCAGGCAGCAACCCAGGCGATGGTCGAGGTCGGTGACTTCCAGGTTGAGGTCGAACTTGGTGGCGCGAGCATCGTTGGCCAGGTACTCGACGGTCATGCCGGCCAGTTGGCGGCTCTGCTGAAACTCCCAGCGCTGCACGTTGCACATCACCTGGAACAGCGGGTTGTACGCCGCGCTGCGCGGTGGTTGCAGCGCCTCCACCAGATGGTCGAACGGCAGGTCCTGATGGGACTGGCCTTCGATCACGGTGTGACGCACCTGCTCGAACAACTGCGCCACACTCATCTCCCCATTGAGCTGGCAACGCAACACCTGGGTGTTGAGGAACGCACCGATCAGCCCTTCGCTTTCCGGGCGGATACGGTTGGCCACCGGCGCGCCGATGCGCAGGTCGGTCTGGCCGCTGTAGCGGTAGAGCAACACGGCCAGGGTAGCGGTCATGGTCATGAACAGGGTCAGGCCCTGTTCGGCGTTGAAGGCGCGTACGCGGGCGGCCAGTGCATCGCTCAGGTCGAAGCGGTACAGCTCGCCGCGATGACTTTGCACCGCCGGGCGCGGGCGGTCGCCGGGCAGTTCGAGCAGCGGATGTTCGCGGCCCAGTTGCGCGGTCCAGTAATCCAGCTGGCGTTGACGCTCGCCCGATTCCAGCCATTGGCGTTGCCACACGCTGTAGTCCAGGTACTGCACCGGCAGCGGCGCCAGCGGTGAGTCGCGCTCGTCGATAAAGGCTTCGTACAGCGCACTGAGTTCACGGGCAAAGATGTCCATGGCCCAGCCTTCGGTGACGATATGGTGCAGGGTCAGAACCAGGTAATGGTCCTGCTCGCCGGCCTTGACCAGGCAGGCGCGCAGCAATGGCCCGCGTTCCAGGTTGAACGGGGTGTGCGCCTCCTGATCGGCCAGCTGCTGCAGACGCTGCCGGCGCTCGCTGTCCTCGAGTGCCGAGAAGTCCTGCCAGTCCATGCGCAGGTTGGTCTGCGGCGAGACGTGTTGACAGGCCACGCCATCGACGCTCGGGAAGGTGGTGCGCAGGGTTTCGTGACGCATGATCAGGGCCTGCAACGCTGCCTCGAAACGCCCCACATCCAGCACCCCGCGCAAGCGCGCCATGCCACCGACGTTGTAGGCCGGGCTGTCCGGTTCCATCTGCCAGAGGAACCACATGCGCTGCTGGGAATAGGACAGCGGCACCGGCGCGCTGCGGTCGACCCTGGCGATGGCGGTCTGTTGGTTGCGTTGGCCCGACGCCTGGATCAGGCCCACTTGTGCGGCGAAAGCGCCCAGCTCGCTGGCATCGAACAAGGTGCGCAATGGCAGCTCGACGTCGCAGGCCTGGCGGGTGCGGGAGATGATCTGCGTGGCCAGCAACGAGTGGCCGCCCAGGGCGAAAAAATCGTCGCGCAGGCCGATACGCGGCAGGCCGAGCACTTCGCGCCAGATCGCCGCAATCTGCTGCTGCAACGGCGTCTCGGGTTCGACGTGTTCGCGGGTTTGCCACACCGGTTGCGGCAATGCGCGGCGGTCGAGCTTGCCGCTTGGGCTCAAGGGCATGGCGTCCAGGTACATCAGGTGGGCGGGCACCATGTACTCGGGCAACCGGGCGGCCAGCGCGGTTTTCACCGCCTGTGCATCCAGTTCCACAGGGCCGCTGTAGTAACCGATCAACTGCTCGTCACGCACCAGCACCACCGCTTGGGCGATGCCCTGAACCGCCAGCATGCGCGCTTCGATTTCCTGCGGTTCCACCCGCAAGCCGCGCAGCTTGACCTGCTGATCGAGACGCCCCAGGTATTCAAGCACACCCTCAAGGCTCCAGCGCGCACGGTCGCCGGTGCGATACAGGCGCGCCCCGGCCTCGCCCAGCGGGTCGGCGACAAAGCGTTCGGCGGTCAGCCCGGCACGGCCGAGGTAACCGCGCGCCAGGCCGATGCCGCCGATGCACAATTCACCCGGCACACCGGCCGGCAGCGGGTTGAGGTGCTCGTCGAGCACCCGGCAGATCACATTGCCCAGTGGCCGGCCAATCGGCGAGCGCTCGCCATCGTCCACGGCGCAGTGCCAATGGGTGACGTTGATCGCGGTCTCGGTCGGGCCATACCGGTTGTGCAATTGCACCGCCGGCAGGCGTGCCAGTACGCGGTCACGCAGTTCGGCGGGCAAGGCTTCGCCGCCGGAGAACAGACGGCGCAGGCTGGTGCATTCGGCTGCCAGCGGTTCGTCGATAAACAGCTGCAGCAACGGCGGCACGAAGTGCAGCGTGGTCACGCCATGTTCCTGCACCAGTTGCGCGATGCGATGCGGGTCACGATGCTCACCCGGCCCCGCCAGCACCAGACGGCAACCGGTGATCAGCGGCCAGAAGCACTCCCACACCGACACGTCGAAACTGATCGGCGCCTTTTGCATCAGCACGTCGCTGGCGTCCAACCGGTAGGTGGCCTGCATCCACTGCAAGCGCTCGGCCAGCGCCGCGTGGGTATTGCCCACGCCCTTGGGCTGGCCGGTGGAGCCGGAGGTGTAGATCACATAGGCGAGGTTGTCGCCGTGCAGGTGCAGGCCCGGCGGCTGGCTTGGCCAGCTGTCCAGGTGCAGGCTGTCCATGGCAATCACGCACACGCCTGGGGTCGTCGGCAGACGTTCGAGCAGCGAAGTCTGGGTCAACAGCAGGTGCACGCCGCTGTCCTCAAGCATGAAGGCCAGGCGCTCGACGGGGTAATCCGGGTCCAGCGGCACATAGGCGCCACCGGCCTTGATGATCGCCAGCAGACCGATCAGCAACTGCGGCGAACGCTCGGCGGCGATGCCCACGCACACGTCCGGGCCCACACCCTTGTCGCGCAGGTAATGGGCCAGGCGGTTGGCCTGGGTGTGCAGTTGGGCGAAGCTCAAGCTGGCGTCCTGCCAGACCAGCGCCGGGGTGTCCGCGGTGTGCAGGTTGAGCAGTTCGGGCAGCCATTGCCGGGCCGGCGCGCACGGCGCCTGGCTCCATGGGCGTTGCTCGTCCTCTGCGCTCAGCTCCAGCTCGCCCACGGCGTGCTGCGGTTGCGCGCAGACCGCTTGCAGCAGGTGGATGTAATGTTCGGCCAGGCGCTGAAGGGTGGCGCTGTCGAACAGTTCATCGGCGTAGTCGAACGACAGGCTCAAGCGCCCGTTGCGGTCCTCTTCGCTGTGCAGTTGCAGGTCGAACTTGGCTTCGCGGCTGTGCCACGGCAGCTCATCGGCGAGCAGGCCCGGCAGGCGGCGCAAGGCACTCAAGTCACGTTGCTGGTGGTTGAACATCACCTGGAACAGGCCCTGCTCACGCGCCTGGGGGAAGGCCTCCAACAGTTGCTCGAACGGCAGGTCCTGATGGGCCTGGGCGTCCAATGCAGCCTGGCGTGTCGCGGCCAGCAGTTGGTTGAACGGCATGCGCCCGTCGAGCTCGGCACGCAGCACCAGGGTGTTGATGAAGAAACCGACCAGGCCATGGGTTTCCTGGCGCGGGCGATTGGCATTGGGCACGCCGATGCGGATATCGCGCTGGCCGCTGTAGCGATACAACAGGGTCTGGAACGCGGCCAGCAGCAGCATGAACGGGGTGGATTCATGGGCGCGCGCGGTCTGGCCAATCGCGGCGCTGAGGGACGCGTCCAGGCGTACGGTATACCGCGCGGCGCTGTTGCGCACCTGCGTCGAGCGTGGGTGGTCGGTGGCCAGGTTGAGGGGCGGATGCTCCTCCCCCAGCGTCGCCTTCCAGTACGCCAACTGCCGCTCGCCTTCACCGGCGGCCAGCCACTGGCGCTGCCAGCTGGCGTAGTCGGCGTATTGCAGGGTCAGGGGCGGCAACTCAAGGGGCTGGCCCTGGACGGCAGCGGCGTACAGGCGCGAAAACTCGTCAATCAGGATATTCAGCGACCAGCCATCGGCGATGATGTGGTGCAACGTCACCAGCAGTTGATGGTCCTCATCGTCCAGACGCACCAGGGTGACCCGCAGCAGCGGGCCTTTCTCCAGGTCGAACCGGGTACGCGCTTGATCTTCGCGGACCTGCTGCGCACGCGCCTGGCGCTCGGCATCGGGCAAGTCGCCGAGGTCGATGACGTGCAACGTGAAATCCGTCGCGGCCTCGACTCGCTGAAAGCCCTGGCCATCGCGCTCGTAAAAGCGTGTACGCAAGGCTTCGTGGCGCTGGATCAACTGCTGGAAGCTTGAGCGCACGGCGTCTTCGTCCAGCTCGCCGCGCAGGCGCAGGGCGCCGGGGATGGTGTAGGCGCTGCTGTTCGGGTCCAATTGCCAGGTGATCCACAGGCGGTTCTGGGCCAGGGATTGCGGCAGGTCGTCCTGGCGCGACACAGAGGCCATCGCGCCCTGGGCAACGCCGCCGTCCTGTTGCAGGCGCGCGACGCTGGCGGCGAAGCCTTGCAGGGTAGGCGCTTCGAACAGCAGGCGCAGGTTCAGCTCCAGGCCCAGGGTTTCGCGCAGGCGCGCGACCACTTGGGTCGCGCTGATGGAGTTGCCGCCGAGCAGGAAAAAGTGATCATCGGCGGCGACCGTCGGCACCTGCAGTTGCTCGCACCAGATCGCGGCGATCCGGTTTTGCAGAACCGATTCCAGCGCGGCGTCACTGGCTGGCGCTTGCAGGTCGGGGAACTGCGCATAGCAGTCGAGACTGCCATCGGCATGGCGCAGCGCACACGCCGCCCGTTGCACCTTGCCGCTGGAGGTTTTCGGCAACGCGCCCGGATTGAGCAACACCACCACGCACGGCGCCTCCTGGCAGGCCTCGGCCACTGCCTGGCGAATCGCCTTGATCAGTGCTTCGGGCGGCAGGATTTTCTGCACGCTGCGGCTGATTTCCGCAGCAATGCCGATGCCTTCCACGCCGTGGTCATTTACCGCAAAGGCGGCCACTCGGCCCTTGCGTACTACCTCCACCTCACGCTCGATGGTTTGCTCGATGTCCTGCGGGTACAGATTGTGTCCGCGTACGATCAGCAGGTCTTTCAAGCGCCCGGTGATGTACACCTCACCGTCACGGATAAACCCCAGGTCGCCGGTGCGCAGCCAGGTCCGGCCGACGTGCTGGACGAAAGTCCGCGCGCTGGCTTCGGGGTTGCGCCAGTAACCGTGGGCAATGCTCGGGCCGCTGGCCCAGAGTTCGCCCACGCAATTGTCGGCCAACGCGCAGAGCGTGTGGGGATCGGCAATCAGCACGGCGTGGTCCGGCTGATGGGTGCCGCAACTCATGACCGCACTACCCTGCCCCGGCTCGGCGCGGTTGGCGGCCAGCGCCTGCGCATCCAGGTGCAGCGCAGGGATGCCGTGGCCACGGCGGCCACCGGCGACAAACAAGGTCGCTTCGGCCAGGCCATAGGAGGCGAAGAAATTATTCGAGCTGAAACCGCAGGCGGCGAATTTTTCGCCGAACCGTTCCAGGGTGTCCAGGCGGATCGGCTCGGAACCGGAATAGGCCACGCGCCAGGTGCTCAGGTCCAGGCGTTCCAGGGCCGACTCGCTGACCCGCTCGCTGCACAGACGGTAGGCGAAGTCCGGGCCACCGCTGATGGTGCCGCCGTATTCGCTGATCGCCTCGAGCCAGCGCAGCGGCCGCGCCAGGAAGTAGGCCGGCGACATCAGCACGCACGGCACACCGCTGAAAATCGGTTGCAACAGGCCGCCGATCAGGCCCATGTCGTGGTACAGCGGCAGCCAGCTGACGATCACATCGTCCGGGTTGAGGTCGATGCCAAAGCCGCGGCGGATCAGCACTTCATTGGCCACCAGGTTGCCGTGACTGACTTGCACGCCCTTGGGCAGCGCGGTGGATCCGGAGGTGTATTGCAGGAAGGCGATGTCGTCGGGCTGCAGCTCGGGGGCGAGCCAACGGTCGGCAAGTTGTGGGTCGAGGGTGTCCACGCTCAACAGCGGCGGTGCGTTTTCGATCTGCGCCAGGCCATCAGCGAGGCTGGCGATGGTCAGCAGCCGGCGCGGCTCGGCATCGCTGATGATCGACAGCAAGCGTTCCTGATGATGGCGCTTGCTCGATTCCGGCGGGTAAGCCGGCACCGCAATCACCCCGGCGTACAGGCAACCAAAGAACGCCGCGACATAGTCCGGGCCGCTGGGAAACAACAGCACCGCGCGCTCGCCCATCGCGACATCGGCTTGCAAGGCGGCGGCGATGGTGCGCGCGCGTTGGTCCAGGTCACGGTAGCTGAGCACCACGCTGTGCTCGGCGGACTCGGCCAGAAAGCGCAGGGCCAGGCGGTCCGGGGTCTGCGCGGCACGGCGCTGGAGGGACTGGACCAGAGTGCGGGGAAGTTCGAAGGCGTCCATCATGGGGTTCCTGCCTGAAATCGGCTTACGGGAAATTCGGGAAATCGGTGAGGTTCAGCCGGCGACGCGCTGGCGCGCCGCGCCACTGCGCCAACGGGCCAGGTGGGCCTCGGCATAGCGCCGCATACAGCGCAGCACGACGCTTTCGTGCTGCACGAGAAAGAAGTGATGCCCCTCGAACATGTCGAGGGAAAAGCCGCTGGCGGCTTCGAGCTGCCAGTCGAGCAATTGGTCGGCGCGCACGCTGTCCTGCTTGCCGCCAAAGACATGGATCGGCACGTCCAGCGGCTCGCGTTCGCCATAGGTAAAGCTGCCGCACAGCAGGAAATCGGCGCGCAGGATCGGCAGCATCAACTGCATCAATTCGGGATTGGCCAAGGCGTCTTCCGCAGTGCCCTGCAGCTCGCGCAAGCGGGCGATCAACTGCGCGTCGTTTTTTTCGATGGCGTAGTCGCTGACATCGCGCCGCGCCGGGCCGGCGGTGCCGGAGACAAACAACGCCAGCGGCGCCGGCACATTGCGCGCGTTCAAGGCATGCGCCAGCTCGAACGCCAGCAGGCCGCCGAGGCTGTGGCCGAACAACGCATAAGGGCCATTCAGGTCGCGGCTGATTTCATTGGCGAGCTGGGCAGCCAGGGCCTTGATATCGCGCTGCAGCGGTTCGCCCATGCGCACGCCCCGTCCCGGCAGCTCCAGTGGGCATACCTGCAACCAGTCCGGCAACACGCGGCGCCAACGGGCGTAGACCGAGGCACTGGCGCCCGAATGGGGCAGGCAAAACAGGCGCAGCGGCGTTGGGGTACTCATCACCCGAGAACTCCACGCTGAAACACGCTGTGTGCACGATAAAAACCCATTTCGCCCTCCTGCGGGTGCTGATCCCTGGCCGTTTGCTAACGAACCTTTCACCCAGAAGAACGGACGGCCCCGGCAAATAATTAGTCGCCGGGGACAAGCGAGACGCGGTTCACACCTTACCCAAAGGCATAAGATTAGTTCGCCTTCTCATTTGACAATCATTATCATTCAGCATAATTTGTTGCCCGATGTGTAGGAGGCCTCAGCAGGGACGCCCTCCCCCAACCTTTTTGCAACAAGGTGATTTCCATGACGGAACAAGTATCCACAGGCAGGTGCGACTCACCCCTTCTCCAGGCATTCGTCGACAATCGACTGATCCTGGTGAAGATCGCAGCGCGTATTACCGGCTGCCGTTCCCGTGCCGAGGATGTGGTGCAGGACGCCTACTTTCGGCTGCAATCGGCGCCGACCATCACCTCTTCATTCAAGGCACAACTGAGTTATCTGTTCCAGATCGTGCGCAACCTGGCGATCGATCACTACCGCAAGCAGGCCCTGGAGCTCAAATACTCCGGTACCGAAGAGGAAGGCTTGAATGTGGTTATCCACGGCGCTTCACCGGAAACCTCCCACATCAATTTCAACACCCTGGAAAACATCGCCGACGCCCTGACCGAACTGCCACAGCGCACCCGCTACGCCTTCGAGATGTACCGCCTGCACGGCGTGCCGCAGAAAGACATCGCCAAGGAACTCGGGGTCTCGCCAACACTGGTGAACTTCATGATCCGCGATGCGCTGGTGCACTGCCGCAAAGTGTCGGGCAGCCACAGCGATACGTTTGCGCGCAGGGTTTGAACAACACAGAAACGCTGTGGGAGGGGCTTGCCCGCGATGCGGTATGTCAGCCAGCTCTGTTGTAGCTGACCCACCGCTATCGGGGGCAAGCCCCCTCCCACATTTGGACCGGGATCGACACAAAATACCGGTCGGCTCCAAGGCCGCCGCGCTTTTGCTTTTGATCTGCTTTTGATCTCAGGCGCCCCGTTAAACCACGCTGGCCGAACGCAGGCTTGAATCCGTGGGCAACCCGGCAGGACGCCGGGTTAGCCGCACTGGGCCAGGGATGGCCCATTGCGGCGGCCCACGGATTCAAGCCGGAGAGAGGGCACACCGAGCCTAAGCGAGGTGCCGAGTGGTGGGGCAAGAGCGTTTTGCTTACTTTTGCGCTTTTCAAAAGTGAGACGCCGTCAGGGCGGAACCCTAAGTGGCCGTTACCTAAATAATGGATATGTACTCGATCTGATCCAACCTCCCGGCCAGCCCAGAGGCCGCCATCGGGGGCAAGCCCCCTCCCACATTTGGACCGGGGCCGTCACAGGATACCGGTCGGCTCCAAGGCCGCCATCAGGAGCCCCCCCCTCCCACACTTGATCAACTGCGGCCTCAGCGCAGTGGCGTTATGTCAATCCGATACGGCGCGAAAATCCTGAGCATCTGGCCGTTATCCCGCAAGCGCTTGAGCAGCTCGGCAAATACCGGCCCGGTGATCGGCGCCTTGGGCCGCAGCAGTGCGTAATGGTGATAGACCTGATCAATGCGCTCCGACACCAGGAACTTGTCCGCCATGTTCGCGTTGCGCACCATGAAATCACTCAGGTACGAACGAGTGACCAACGCAATATCGGCACGCCCCCGCGCGACCATCAGCAAGTTGCTGTCATGGGAGTAGGTCAAGGTAGCGTTGAAGTGCTCGGCCAGGTACTTGGGGTCGGGGTTGAACTGGGCGAAGGCGTAGTGATAACCGCTGAACACCGCCAGGCGTTTGCCGGCCAGGTCGGCGAAAAAGCGCTGGTCGCGACCGGGCTCACGCTCGGCCACGAAGATTTCAGCGTCTTCCAGCCCCATGTCGACGCTGGTATGGGCCACATTCGTCCACCCCCAGGAGGGGTTTTCAAAGATCGCCATGTCCACCCGGCCCTGCTCGAAAT
This sequence comes from Pseudomonas sp. 24 E 13, assembly GCF_900004715.1. Taxonomy (NCBI): domain Bacteria; kingdom Pseudomonadati; phylum Pseudomonadota; class Gammaproteobacteria; order Pseudomonadales; family Pseudomonadaceae; genus Pseudomonas; species Pseudomonas sp. 24 E 13. The sequence continues at coordinate 13,184 of NZ_CVTO01000141.1, read as the reverse complement.
CGCGAAAACGCCGGGGGATCGAGGTGGGCACCAGCACGAACTGATAGTCGCTTTGCACGGCGTTCAACGCTTCGACCAATTGCGGCAGCAACCCGGTATCGGCGCCTTGCTCAGGGCGTACGGTATACGGCGGAAAATGCGCCGCGCCGACCCTCACCAACTGCGCGGCGCCGGCTTGCGTCCACCCTGCGGTACCCAGCGCCCAAAATGTAAGTCCTGCAGCCAGCCGCCATGGCGAAAACATCTAGGCACACACCGTTGAATTCTATGATGGCGATAAGCTAGGCGTTTTTCCCGGGAGAGACAACGCTTGCCAGTAAATTGATAGCTGCGCCTCAATCCGCCTTGAGCACCATCAGCAGGGCTTCTTCAGCCAGTTCTTCAAGCGTCAGGCTGCCCTGGGTGCGGAACCAGGTGGTGGTCCAGGACAACGCGCCGGTCAGGAAGCGCCGGGTGATCAACACGTCGCCCTTGATGTAGCCGGCAGCCTTGACTTCGTCCAGCACCTGCAGCCAGATGTGCTCATACACGTCGCGCAGGGCAAGTACCCGGGCCTGGCCTTCGGCAGACAGTGAACGCCATTCGTACACCAGCACCGCCATCGCCTCACCGCTGCCGCCCATGATCGACTGCAATTCGCAGCGGATCAGCGCCCGCACGCGCTCGCGCACAGTGCCCGCCTGCTCCAGCGCGGCGCGCATCATCGCGGTGTTGTAGAGGATGGTTTCTTCCATCACCGCGCGCAGGATCTCGTCCTTGCTCTTGAAGTGATGAAAGATGCTGCCCGACTGGATGCCCACCGCGCCGGCCAGGTCGCGCACGGTGGTGCGCTCGAAGCCCTTGTTGCGAAACAGGTGCGCTGCGGTTTGCAGCAACTTGCCCCGGGCGCTCTCCGGGTCGGTCAATTGGCCAGCGTCGACCATGGTGCGCATCACCCGCAGGGCTTGATGGTCATCCATGCTGCTTTCCCTTATGTCTACTATCGTCTTGGCGGGCAATTTAGGCCGTGGCCGTCAACCAAGCAAGCGCTTGGGCAAAACTTGTGTACAGGGTTTACAAACCAGGCGCCTGCCTGGTGGCATCGCAACCCGCCATTGGAAGATTGAATAAGCCCCCTGGGCGGAACTACACGGCCCGGCTACGCTCTATCCCCATCAGGACAGGAACAGTACGGGAACCTGCGCATGCCTCATTGGCTGATTATTGACCTTGAAGCCACAACAGATGACGGCGGCTGGCCCGTGACGGAGATGGAAGTCATCGAAATCGGCGCGAGCCTGGTCAACCGCCAGGGTCGCGAGCTGGATCACTTCCAGCGCTTCGTGCGACCGCTGCGGCGGCCACTGCTGACGCCCTTTTGCCGCCAATTGACCCATATCACCCAGGCCAACATCGACGCGGCAACGCCCATCACCGAGGTGTGGCCGCTGTTCGAACGCTGGCTGGGCCAGCATCGGCCCCGCCTGGAGGGCTGGGCCAGTTGGGGCGATTACGACCGCGTGCAGCTTGAACTGGAATGGCAACGCCATGGCCTGGCCAGCGCGCTCGGCCAGACGCCCCACGTCAACCTCAAGCAACGCTTCGCCAAGGCCCGCCGCCTGGACAAGCCCCTGGGGCTCAATGGCGCGCTGCAATTGGCGGGGATGCAGTTCGTTGGCCAGCAGCATCGCGCCCTGGAAGATGCGCGCAACACGGCGCGTCTGCTGCCGTTGATTTTGCCGGTCTAGGCAGCTCTGAAAGGCTTGGGCATACTGATCAACCTTTTGCCTTAATGCTGCCCCCTGTAGGAGCGAGCTTGCTCGCGAAGATCGCCAACGATAACGCAGCACATCTGGGTTAACGGGGTGCTCTCAGGTTTTTCGCGAGCAAGCTCGCTCCTACAGTGCCTGGCGTAAGCTTTGACCCTTTTTACGAGGATTCACCCATGTTCAAAGTCAACGAATACTTCGACGGCACCGTCAAGTCGATCGCTTTCGGCACCAAGGAAGGTCCGGCCACCATCGGCGTCATGGCCCCGGGTGAATACGAGTTCGGCACCGCCCAGCGTGAAATCATGCACGTGATCTCCGGCGCCCTGGTCGTCAAACTGCCTGATGCCGAGTGGGAAACCTTCGCTGCCGGCAGCCAGTTCAACGTACCCGCCAACAGCAAGTTCCAGTTGAAGGTCGCCGAAGACACCGCTTACCTGTGCGAATACCGCGGCTAAACGCCCACCGGCGCAAAAAAATGCCCGTCTCCTGCGAGACGGGCATTTTTCATTCCAGCACCGTCACCGGCATGCCGACTTCCAGCCGTCCAACCCCATCGTTGACCAGGTTCTGGCCGAACATCGCGCCCTGCTCGGTGCTGCGATAGGCCTGCAGGGTCGCGAACGGCTCGCGGTCCGGGCTGCGCTCGCCGGTCTGCGGGTCGATGGTGGTGAGGATGCAACGTGAGCAGGGCTTGACCACGCGAAACTCCACCGCGCCGATGCGCAAGCGTTTCCAGCCGTCCTCGGCAAAGGCCTCGGCGCCGTCGATGACCAGGTTGGGGCGAAAGCGCAGCATGTCCATCGGCCGGCCGATATGGGTGCATAAATCGTCCAGGGAAGCCTGGCCGATCAGCAGCAAGGGGTAACCGTCGGCAAAGCCGACCTGATCGCTATCATGGCCAAAACCATGCTGGGTGAAGCGTGCGCGATCCACGGGCATATGCACCAGGCGCGTCGGTTTACCGATGAAGGCGCTGACCCAGGCCGCCGCTGCATCGCCTGCGTCCGGCACGCGCAGGGTGTCGTGCCAGATGGTCACACCGCGCAACGCGTCGGCGCCGGGCAGCGCTACGTCCAACGTCCCATGGCCCGGCGAACTGAGGGTCAGGCCGCCCGCCGTGTTCCACAGGGCAGTCAACTGGCTCATCTTCGCCACGGCGCGTTGCGTGAGGAATCGCCCGCTGGCTTCGTCCACCAGCATCCAGCGTCGATCCCCTTCGAGCCCCAGCTTGTCCAGGCCAATCTGCTGCAAGGCCTCGGCCTTGCCGGACTTCAAGGGGTAACGGTACAACGCGCTGAGACGGAGCATGGGCCTGCTTTCCTGGGGAACAAAGTGTCACACCCTAAAGTCAGGCGGGCACTTCGTCCAGCATCAGTCGCTCACGCACCACATCGACCAGTTTGTCGGGCTGGAACTTGGAGAGGAAATTGTCGCAGCCGACCTTTTTCACCATCGACTCGTTGAAGCTGCCCGAGAGCGAGGTGTGCAGCACCACGTAGAGGCTACGCAGGCGCGGGTCGTTGCGGATTTCGGTGGTGAGGCGATAGCCATCCATCTCGGGCATTTCGGCGTCGGTGAAGATCATCAGCAGCTTGTCAGTCATCACCTGGCCGCTGTCGGCCCAGGCCTTGAGCATGTTCAGCGCCTTGAGGCCATCGCTGGCGATGTGCATCTTCACGCCCAACTGGCCGAGGGTGTCACGCAATTGCGAGAGCGCCACGTTGGAGTCGTCCACCAGCAGCACTTCGCGGCCACGGGCGCGCTCCAGCACCGGGTCTTCGAGTTTTTCCCGGGAGACCTTGGCGTTGTAGGGCACGATTTCAGCCAGGACTTTTTCCACATCGATGATTTCCACCAACTGGTCATCGACCTTGCTGATGGCGGTGAGGTAATGCTGGCGCCCGGCGCTGGCCGGCGGCGGCAGGATGGCTTCCCAGTTCATGTTGACGATGCGGTCGACGCCACCCACCAGGAAGGCCTGCACCGAGCGGTTGTACTCGGTGACGATAATGGTGCTGTTGGGCCCTGGCACCAACGGGCGCATGCCGATGGCCTGGGACAGGTCGATCACCGGCAAGGTCTGGCCGCGCAGGTTGACCACGCCACACACAAAGGGGTGACGCTGGGGCATCAGGGTCAGCTTGGGCAGTTGCAGCACTTCCTGCACTTTGAACACGTTGATCGCGAACAGCTGTCGCCCGAACAAGCGGAACATGAGAATTTCCAGGCGATTCTCACCCACCAATTGCGTGCGTTGATCTACCGTGTCGAGAATGCCGGCCATTGAGAGCTCCTGGTGTGCATGTCAGTTCTGCGAGTGCGCAGTTCATATAGGCAAGTTATCGGCGCCAAACGCCAGACCTTGACCCCGGTAAAATGCCATGTAAATGCATTGATGTCACACTGACATCATGCTTTACTGCATTCCCCCCCCATAGCGCTGTATCGCGGCGGCGCGGGACATTCGAATCGACGTGCGGTTCCACTGCGTAGGGGATTCCCCTATGCGCAATCAGGCCTGACCTGATATTCGCGATATCTAATAGCCATTAATGTGACGCCATTCTCATTGCATGAATGGAGTCACGCTTTTGTTTGCCATCCCAAGCCCTGGGCCCGCCGGCCTTCCAGGCACTCACGTATCGGCAACTGAAGTTGTGGCATCCCGCTCAGCCGGGGTTACGCACGACTTTCGCGAGCATTTCAATAAAGCTCCTACAGGCATTTCGGAAGCTACCTACAAGACCCAATCCTATTTCAGCGCTAGTTTAAGCCATTCACCCGGTGCGACATCTCATCACCCGAGCTTGAGTTGCGGAGACATGCATGATGAATAGCGCGAACGAATGGCAAACGGCACTTCCCGAGTTTCTGCGGGAGGCCGAGATGCTGCTGATCAAGTCCCAGGAGTGCTTGAGCCATCTGCATTTGATCCGTGACGACAGTGACGCCATCGACTGCATGAAAACCAGCCTGGCCAAACTGGCTGAAAAGGCCGACAACCTGGCACTGCAAGCGATCAGCGATTTCTCGCGGCGCCTTCTGGCGCTCATTGCCAACGCCCGCACCCCCCTGCAATTGCACGACCAGGCATTGGATGCGTTGCATGACTGCCTGACGCTGCTGGCCTGGCAACTGGAGCTGATCGACACACGCACCGGTGAACTGCCCCTGGACGAGAGTGAGCAAACCGCCTTGATCGCGCTGGCGACCTTGCAGATTCCGCAAAAGGAGTTCAGTCACGCGCCGCAGCCACGCTTGCATCACGGGACTTGAGCCTTATGCAGGTCGTATTTGATAATCCACCTATCCAAAAACGACCGATGATGGCAAAACAGGCGTAAATATCCATTAGCCATCCATGCAATAACGATACAAACCAACTGTATTAATACAACTTCACTGTTTAACGCTGGGAATACTCTCCAGAGTATTTGCGCGGGCCATAAACCAATCAGGCGACCAACGGTAACAGGGGTGGTACTATGGCGCCACTCGAAGTGACTCAACTTCATCATGTTTAAACACGACTCGGCAGCGTATTCCAAACAGAGCCCGGCCAACCGGTCTCCCCGCAGCGAACCCTCAGTGGCTTCATTCGTATGTACGCCAATCTAAAGCCACTTTTTTCCAGGTCTGTGTCGCGCAGCACTGCACGCCGTATCGTCCTCGCGCTGTGCCTGTGTTCGCTGTCTGCCAGCGCATGGGCGTACGTACACGCATCGCCCTTGTCGCTATTGATCCTGCTGCTCAACCTGGCCACGCTGGCGGTGGTGGGCCTGCACCAATGGCGTTCGCGCAAATCGATCAAGTTCCAGCCCCAGGAATTGGCCGACCGCCTGTTGCAGGTCCAGGAAAACGAACGCCATCGCCTCAGCCGCGAGCTGCACGACGACATCGGCCAACTGCTGACCGCCGCCAAGCTGCAAACCGAATGGCTGCAGCGTCGCCTGCCGCCGGAGCTGCAGGATCAATGCACGGCGCTGTGCAATACCCTCAATGAAACCCTGGCCAAGGTGCGCGACGTGTCCGCCATCCTCAACCCGCGCCAGTTGGCCAGCCTGGGCCTGGAAGCGAGCTTGCGCGCGCACCTGCTCAAGACCCTGGGGAAAACCCAGGTGTGCTGGAGCCTGGAATGCCCGCAACGGCTGGCGGGTATTCCTGAAGAAATGGCCGTGGCGGCGTTTCGTATCACCCAGGAAGCGGTGACCAACATGCTCCGTCACGCTCAGGCGCACAACCTGCGGGTGCGCCTGCAACGCCTGCCCGAAGGCCTGTCGCTGATGATCTGCGATGACGGCCTGGGCTTTTCGCCCGCCACCGACCCAGGCCGCGAAGGCCAGCGCGGCATGGCCGGCATGTACGAGCGGATGGACCAACTGGGAGGCACCTTGTCCGTCAGCAGCGAGCCAGGCAAAGGTACGCGGATCGACGCGTTGTTCCCCTGGGCGCCTCGCGCCCTCGAACGGGCCGGCGCCCCTGAGGTTGCCCGGTGACCTGCAACCTGCTCCTGGTGGATGACCACGCGCTGATCCGCGCCGGCGTTCGCGCGCTGATCCTGGATATTCCCGGCTACAACGTGATCGGCGAAGCCAGCGACGGCGCGCAATTGCTCGAGCAGTTTCGCGCCCTGCAGCCGGATATCGTGCTGCTGGACCTGTCGATGAAACACACCGGCGGCCTCGACGCCCTGCAGCAACTCAAGGCGGCCTACCCCAAGAGCAAGGTGCTGATCCTGTCGATGCACACCGAGCCCGACTTGATCATGCGCGCGCTGGAGTCGGGCGCTCACGGCTACCTGCTCAAAGACATGACCGGCAACGAGCTGGAACACGCCCTGCGGGCCTTGCGCAACAACGAGCGTTACCTGAGCCCGGCCATCGCCCACACGGTGATCAACCAGGCGCTGATCCGCAGCCAGGGCGCGGCCTCGCCCGTGCCCCACAGCCACAACCTGACGGCGCGACAGCTGGAAATCCTGCGCTTGATCGTGCGTGGCAAGTCCACCCGGGAAATCGCCCACGGACTGGGCCTGAGCATCAAGACCGTGGAAGCGCATCGCTCGCAGATCATGAAGCGCCTGCAGATTTTCGACGTGGCGGGCCTGGTGTTATTCGCGGTGCGCGAGCAGATCATCAGCCTGGACGACTAGGGGCGAACCCAGCGGCAGGTGTACGCGCAGGGCCTTGGGCACCGCTTCGAAATGCAGGTCGTCGCCTTCCAGCGGCTCGCCATCGAGGTTGATGTACAAGCCCTGCGCGCCCTTGATATTGACCCACGGCAGGCGGGCGCGCACGAACATGGTGTCCAGGCCCCAGCCATTGCTCATCAGTTCGCGCAGGGTGCCGACCACCTCCTGGGGTGCCGGCAGGATGCTGACGTCCAGCAACCCGTCATCGGCCAGCGCATCGGGGCACAGCACATGCCCGCCGCCGGCCTGGCGACCGTTGCCGATGCCCAGCGCGAGCAGCTCGCCTTTCCACTGGAAATCGGGGCCTTCCAGCTCAGCATAGGCGGCCTTCAATTCACTGAAGCGCGACAACCCGGTGAACAGGTAGGCGGCCCCCCCGAGGACTTTCTTCAGGTCTTCGGATGTGTTGGCGGTGACCTGGCTGCCGAAGCCGCCGGTGGCCATGTTGAGGAAGATCTGCCCGCCGACCTGGCCGAGGTCGATTGCCCTTGGCTCGACATCCAGCAACGCGAGGGCGCCGGCCGGCTCCAGCGGCACGCCGGCGGCCTTGGCGAAGTCGTTGGCGGTGCCCAGGGGCATCAACACCAGGCTGGCGTCGGTGCCGGCTTGCGCCATCGCTTCGGCGACATCGCGCAAGGTGCCGTCGCCACCGCCGGCGATAATATGGGTATAGCCGTTTTCCAATGCCTCGTTGACCAGGCGCAGCGCATCGCCGCCCTCCCACGTCACCCGCACCGCCAGCTCCCAGCCCTGCTCACGACGGGCGAGCACAGCCGCACGCACGTCCTCGTTGAGGGCTTGTTTGCCGTGGAGGATCAACAGGGCTTTGGGTGTGGTCATTTAGGGGTATCTCCTGGGTCAAGGTGCTTGCAGGATGTTGACCCTTGGGGACGGGGAAAAGTCTGTGGCTCAAGAAAATTGATTGATGTATGGCAATCGACATGTGGGAGGGGGCTTGCCCCCGATGGCGGCCTCTGGGCTGTCCGGGATGTTGGATTGGAACGAGTACATA
>NZ_CVTO01000141.1:0-5168 GCF_900004715.1 Pseudomonas sp. 24 E 13 | reverse complement strand
GCCGGGTTGCCCACGGATTCAAGCCTGCGTTCGGCCAGCGTGGTTTAACGGGGCGCCTAAGATCAAAAGCCAGATCAAGAGCGACTCGCTTCGCATCGTGGTTACGGTTGGGCGCTGCTGAGTTGGGTAGATACCTATGCCCCGATAGCGGTGTGTCAGCCAGCCAGTGTTCAGCTGACACACCGCCATCGGGGGCAAGCCCCCTCCCACACTGGATCGAGGACAGCCGCCAGATCGCCGCTGGCCCCTCCCACATTGAACCGAGCAAGCCAGCCCGAATCAGCTCTTGTGCAACTTGCTCATCAACTGCGCTTCGGCATGGGTCAGGCCGCACGACTGGGTCAGTTCGTCCACCGTCGCGCCCATGCCCACCAGCTTGGCCGCCTGGGCGAACGACAGGTTGGCAGGATCGCGCTGTTCCAACTGCACCAGCTTGTCCGGCAACGGCCCGAGAATCGCGCGCAGTTCATGCACCTCATCGCCTACCCGCACCGCAGTCTGCTGGAAATGATCGACGCGTTTGACCAGCTCCAGAATGCGCCGGTCACGCACCGCATCGCGCTCGGCCTGTTGCAGGACCGACTCGCGTTGCTGGCGCATGTAGCGCAGCAGGAATGCCAAGGTCCCGGCCCACAACAGGGCCAGGACAATCACCGCCGCCTCAAGGAACAATCAGATGCTCTCCAGTTCCGACCACTCTTCTTCGCTCATCATTTTGTCCAGCTCAACCAGAATCAACAGCTCGTTGTTCTTGTTGCACACGCCCTGGATAAACTTGGCGGATTCTTCGTTGCCCACGTTCGGCGCGGTTTCCACTTCCGATTGGCGCAGGTAGACCACTTCGGCGACGCTGTCGACCATGATCCCGACCACTTGCTTGTCGGCTTCGATGATGACGATGCGCGTGTTGTCGTTGACATCGGTCGGTGCCAGGCCGAAGCGCTGGCGGGTGTCGATCACCGTCACCACGTTGCCGCGCAGGTTGATGATGCCCAGCACATAGCTCGGTGCACCCGGTACCGGGGCGATCTCGGTGTAGCGCAGCACTTCCTGCACGCGCATCACGTTAATGCCGTAGGACTCGTTGTCCAGTTTGAAGGTCACCCATTGCAGGATCGGATCATCCAAACCTTGTGCGGACGCTGACTTGTTCATCTTTCTGACCCCTCAAATGCCGCTATCGACGGCGTGTGTGCTAATGGGCCGCGCAACCGCACGACCTTTATTGTCCAATCAACTGCGTTTGTTCTGCGCCATCGTCTTGACTGCGCCACTGGCGATCAACTCGGCCAGTTCGGCGACGTCGAGCAATGCGCACATGTGTTCGATCACGGTGCCCGCCAACCACGGCCGTTGGCCACGGTGGCTGCGCCATTTGATTTCGTTCGGGTCCAGGCGCAACGAGCGGCTGACTTGATGCACTGCCAGCCCCCACTCGTAACCCTGCACGGAGATCACGTACTGCAGGCCCTGTTGAAAATCGTCACGGTAGCGGTCGGGCATCACCCAGCGCGCCGTGTCCAGCACCTTGAGATTGCCGGCCTGGCTGGGCAGGATGCCGAGAAACCACTCCGGCTGCCCGAACAGTGGCGTCAGCTCCTGGCCTTCCAGGGAATAGATCGAGCCCAGGCACACCAGCGGCACCGCCAGGGTCAAGCCGGCCACATCGAACAACAGGCATTCGAACGGCTCGGCGGCCCAGGACGGGCGACCGTCACCGGTCACCGGCGGCGGCGTGATGCTCGGCGGCAGGTGCACTTGCACGATCGGCTCGACCACCACCGGCGCCACCCCCTCAGGCGTGATCGGCAGCACCACGGGCAGCGCTTCGACCCGGGCGTCGCGGGCCTGCTCCTCGAGCACCGCCAACTGGAACTCATCCAGCGCCGCTTCGACCTCAATGACCGGCTCCGGCACCAGGATCGGTTCCGGCAGTTCTTCGGCGGTCGCGTCCTGCAGCAAGGCATCCAGGTAGGATTCCAGTGCCAGTTGCGGCCGGGTCTTGTATTGGACGGGACGGTTCATCACGCCACCTGCGCCACAAGTTGCTGGGACAGCAGGTGCTTGAGCAACGCCCGATACGCCAGTACGCCACGGCTCTTGCCGTCGAACTGCGACGGCGTAAGCCCCGCGCGGCTGGCGTCGCGCAGGCGCGTGTCCACCGGGATGTAGCCATTCCAGATGCTGTCCGGGTAGCCATCGCGCAGTACGCGCAGGGTGCCGAGGGACGCCTGGGTACGTCGGTCGAACAAGGTCGGCACGATGCTGTACGGCAGCGCCTGTTTGCGCGAACGGTTGATCATCGCCAGGGTGCTGACCATGCGCTCCAGGCCTTTGACGGCCAGGTGCTCGGTCTGTACCGGGATGACCAGTTGCTGGCTGGCCGCCAAGGCATTGACCATCAGCACGCCGAGCAAGGGCGGGCTGTCGATGATCGCGTAATCGAAGTCCTGCCACAGTTGCGCCAGGGTCTTGGCGATCACCAGGCCCAGGCCGCTCTGGCCCGGCGACTGGCGTTCAAGGGTGGCCAGGGCGGTGCTGGACGGCAACAGCGAAATACTGTCACTGCTGGTGGGCAGCAGCAGTTGCCGGGGCAAGTCGCTCGGCACGCTGCCCTTGTGCAGGAACAGGTCGTAGCAACTGTGTTCCAGCGCATCCGGGTCGTAGCCGAAATAGCTGGTCATGGAGCCGTGGGGGTCGAGGTCGACCACGACCACGCGCTTGCCCGCCTCGGCCAGCAAGCCGGCTAAAGCGATGGAAGTGGTGGTCTTGCCGACTCCACCCTTTTGATTGGCAACTGCCCAGACTCTCATTCGGTTGATTCCTCCCGGTGGGCACAGGCGCGACCGAGACATTGCATAGGTTATTGAGCCGGTGACGGAGAATTGACGGAGCTTGTCCGCACCGGCGGTTTTGCAGGGGCCGGTGCAGTTTGTGTGCCAGCGCGCCGCAATGCCGCATCCGGTGTTGCATTTGCTGTGCCGGTGCCGGTCAGGCTGCGGCGTACATCCAGGTTACGTGACACCACCAGCACCACGCGCCGGTTGCGCCCGCGGCCTTCGGCCGTGGCGTTATTGGCCACCGGCTGGAATTCACCGTAGCCCACCGACGCCAGGCGCTGGGGGTTGACCCCCTGCATCGCGAGCATGCGCACGATACTCGCCGCGCGCGCCGAGGACAGTTCCCAGTTGGTCGGGTACTGCGCAGTGCTGATCGGCACATTGTCGGTAAAGCCTTCGACGTGAATCGGGTTTTCAAACGGCCTGAGGATCGCCGCCACCTTATCGATGATGGTGAAGGCCTGGTCGCTCGGCAACGCATCGGCGCTGGCGAACAACAGGCTGGAATTGAGCTCGATCTCCACCCACAACTCATTGCCGCGCACGGTCATCTGATTGGACTTGATCAGGTCACCGAACGCGGCGCTGATATCGTCGGCGATGCTTTTGAGCGGGTCGCTGGTACCGCCGATGCCGGCGGCGGTTTCATCGCTGTCGTTGACCAGTGGCTTGGCCGGCGTCACCGTCTTGGGCCGTTCTTCGCCAATGGGAATCGGCTTGAGCGCGCGCTCGGAATCGTTGAACACCCCGACCAATGCCTGGGAAATGATCTTGTACTTGCCTTCGTTGATCGACGAGATCGAGTACATCACCACGAAAAACGCAAACAGCAAGGTGATGAAGTCCGCGTAGGACACCAGCCAGCGTTCATGGTTGACGTGCTCTTCAGGCTCGCGACGGCGACGGCTCACAGGCGCTCCCCTCCACACACCGAATCACCTGTAGGAGCGAGCTTGCTCGCGAAAAACCCGAGAGCAACGCGTTTATCCAGGACACCCGCGTTATCGTTGACGATTTTCGCGAGCGAGCTCGCTCCTACAGTGTTCATACCCATCAATCCGAGAAGCCCTGGAGCTTCAGTTCGATGGAGCGCGGGTTTTCGCCCTCGGCAATCGACAGGATGCCTTCGAGCAGCATTTCGCGGTAGCGGGACTGGCGCATGGCAATCGACTTGAGCTTGCTTGCCACCGGCAGCAGCACCAGGTTGGCGCTGGCCACGCCATAGATGGTGGCAACAAACGCCACGGCAATGCCGCTGCCCAGTTGCGAAGGGTCAGCCAGGTTGCCCATCACGTGGATCAGGCCCATCACCGCGCCGATGATGCCGATGGTCGGCGCGTAGCCGCCCATGCTTTCAAACACTTTGGCCGCATTGATATCGCGGCTTTCCTGGGTGTAGAAATCCACCTCGAGGATGCTGCGGATCGCTTCCGGTTCGGCGCCGTCGACCAGCAGCTGCAGGCCCTTGCGTGCATAGCTGTCGGGCTCGGCATCAGCCACGCCTTCCAGGCCCAGCAAGCCTTCCTTGCGGGCGGTGAGGCTCCAGTTGACCACACGGTCGATGCCGCCTGCCATGTCGACCCGTGGCGGAAAAATGATCCAGATCAGAATCTGCATGGCGCGCTTGAACGAGCTCAGCGGCGACTGCAGCAACGCAGCGCCCACGGTGCCGCCGATCACGATCAGCGCCGCCGGGCCGTTGGCCAGGGCGCCGAGGTGGCCGCCCTCCAGGTAGTTGCCGCCGATGATGGCGACAAACGCCAGGGTGATGCCGATCAGGCTCAAGACATCCATCAGAGGCAGGCCTCCACCAGATGCTTGCCGATGTCGTCCAGGCTGTAGACCGCGTCAGCCAGGTCGGCCTTGACGATGGCCATGGGCATGCCATAGATCACACAACTGGCTTCGTCCTGGGCCCAGATGGCGCTGCCGCCCTGCTTGAGCAGGCGCGCGCCTTCACGGCCGTCGGCGCCCATGCCGGTGAGCACCACCGCCAGAACTTTGTCGCCATAGGACTTGGCCGCCGAACCGAAGGTGATGTCCACGCACGGCTTGTAGTTCAGGCGCTCGTCGCCCGGCAGGATCTTGATCGCCCCACGGCCGTCCACCATCATCTGCTTGCCGCCCGGCGCCAGCAGCGCCAGGCCGGGGCGCAGGATGTCACCGTCCTCGGCTTCCTTGACGCTGATGCGGCACAGCTTGTCCAGACGCTCGGCGAAGGCCTTGGTGAAGGCGGCGGGCATGTGCTGCACCAGCACGATCGGCGCGGGGAAGTTGGCCGGCAGTTGGGTCAATACACGCTGCAAGGCCACCGGCCCGCCGGTGGAC
>NZ_CVTO01000157.1:45857-63724 GCF_900004715.1 Pseudomonas sp. 24 E 13 | reverse complement strand
ATGAACGAACTTGCGCTTCCAGATCGGGCGTAAATCCTGTTGTTTCATCAGCCGACGGACCTTGTGCCGCCCAATGGATACGCCATCGCTACGCAGTGCTTTCATCACCCGACGACTGCCATAACAGTGCTCATTGGTCATGAACGTAGCTTTGACCTGAGCTGCAACCGGACAGACAGCTTTTGGCTTAAAAGACCGCTGACGAGCTTCATAGAACCCCGAACGGCTGATCCGCAAAACCCGGCAGATACGTATTACCGGGTAGGCCTTGCATTGCATTTGGTGAACCAATTGGTGGATCACTTCAATTCGCGGGCAAAGAAGGCCGTAGCTTTTTTTAATATATCGTTGTCAGTCTTCAGCTCGCGGATCTGCTGCTCAAGCTGACGAATACGCTGTTGCTCGCTGGTTAACGGTTTACCAATCCCTGTACCACCTAACTGCTCGGCTTGGTACTGCTGGACCCAGCGGCGCACGGCAGTATCACTCAAGTCTAAATCGGTACAAACGGAGTTCACGCTCAGGCCTTGGTCAACAATCATCTTGCAGACTCTTAGCTTGAAAGCGGCGTCGAATTTTCTGTACTTCTTGGTCATGGAATACTCCTCAATAGGTGTAGTTTCACCTATTGAGGTGTCCGGGACTATTAGACCAGCTCACCCCGATTGCGGTGTTTCAGTATCAGATGTACTGACTGACACACTGCCATCGGGGGCAAGCCCCCTCCCACATTTAGATGTGTGTATGACTCAGGATTTGCGGGTCAGCGGCTGTGCGCTGAATTTCACACCGGCCAGACCATGGGCGATCAATGCGCGGATATTTCCGTGGTCAGTGCCTTCAGGCGTCGCGACCACCGAACGGTAATGCTCGCCAAACACCAGCAACCCTTCCAGCAACGCCAACCCCAGGCTCTTGCGCGAACTAAGCGACGCTGCAAAACAAATGTGGGAGGGGGCTTGCCCCCGATTGCGGTGTTTCAATCAGATGTACTGACTGACACACTGCCATCGGGGGCAAGCCCCCTCCCACATTTTGCTCCGCGTCTGACTCAGGATTTGCGGGTCAGCGGCTGTGCGCTGAGTTTCACACTGGCCAGACCGTGGGCGATCAATGCGCGGATGTTCCCGTGGTCAGTGCCTTCAGGCGTCGCGACCACCGAACGGTAATGCTCGCCAAACGCCAGCAGCGCTTCCAGCAACGCCAACCCCAGGTTCTTGCGCGAACTAAGCGACGCTGCAAAACAAATGTGGGAGGGGGCTTGCCCCCGATTGCGGTGGTTCAGTATCAGATGTACTGACTGACACACTGCCATCGGGGGCAAGCCCCCTCCCACATTTGTTTTGCAGCGTCTGACTCAGGATTTGCGGGTCAGCGGCTGTGCGCTGAATTTCACACCGGCCAGACCATGGGCGATCAATGCGCGGATATTTCCGTGGTCAGTGCCTTCAGGCGTCGCGACCACCGAACGGTAATGCTCGCCAAACGCCAGCAGCGCTTCCTGATCGCTCAACCCCTCCAGCAACGTCAACCCCAGGGTCTTGCACGAACCTTCGTTCTGGCCGGCGGCATTTTCCACCTCGCCGTTGGTGAAGGCTTGCGGCTGGTAGTCGTAATTTGCGGCAACAAAGGCCAGGGTGTCGGCAAAAGAGTGTTCGCCGCTTTTGAGGCTGGCGCGCAGGGTGTTCAGGTCAGTCATGGGGTTTTCCTTTGGCGAACGCCGCCTGTTGGTCGGCGCTGGCTTCTTGCTGGTATTGGGCTTTCCACTGCGCGTACGGCATGCCGTACACCACTTCACGGGCGTCATCGAGGCTCAGCTCGATCCGGCGCTCATCGGCCTCGGCCTTGTACCACTTGGACAGGCAGTTGCGGCAGAAGCCGGCCAGGTTCATCAGGTCGATGTTCTGTACATCCTTGCGGCTGTCCAGGTGGGCTACCAGCCGACGGAAGGCGGCGGCTTCGAGTTCGAGGCGTTGTTGGTCGTTCATAGGGCTCACTTGAGTATCAGCGGCTGGCCGCCAGAGTAATCGAAACCGACTCGGCAAAGCGCAGCGCATGGGGCTTGTCCACTTCGACTTCGGCGTACAGCACCGATGGGTTACTCATCACCAGGTCCAGCAGCTCCTGGGTCAGGCGCTCGAGCAGGGCAAAACGGTTGCCTTCGACGTGGGCGATGATCGCCTTGGTGATGGTGCGGTAGTTCAAGGCATGGTCGATGTCATTATCGCGCACGGCTTCCTGGGCGGCATACAGGATGGTGAGGTTGATCAGCACATCCTGCTTGTTGAGGATTTCGTCCTCGTTGATACCGATAAAGGTGCGCAGGCGCAGGTCCTTGACCCGGATGCGCGCCATGCCTGGTTGAAGTTGTGGCATTGCTACTTGCTCCGTCCAATCAGTTGCAGGAACTCCATGCGCGTGGTGTTCGACTCGCGGAAGGCGCCGAGCATCACTGAGGTGTTCATGGTTGAATTCTGTTTTTCCACGCCGCGCATCATCATGCACATGTGCCTGGCCTCGATCACCACCGCCACGCCGGCGGCCTGGGTCACGTCCTGGATGGCATCGGCGATCTGCCGGGTGAGGTTTTCCTGGATCTGCAGGCGCCGGGCGAACATGTCGACGATGCGCGCCAGCTTCGACAGGCCCAGCACCTTGCCGGTCGGAATATAGGCCACGTGGGCCTTGCCGATAAAGGGCAGCAGGTGATGCTCGCACAGCGAGTACAACTCGATGTCCTTGAGGATCACCATCTCGTCATTGTCAGAGGCGAACAAGGCGCCGTTGACGATTTCCTGCAGGTTCTGCTCATAGCCATGACACAGATACTGCATCGCCTTGGCGGCGCGCTTGGGCGTATCGAGCAGGCCTTCGCGCTCGGGGTCTTCACCCAGGCCCTTGAGGATCTCGCGGTAATGGTGGGGCAGGGACAAAGTCATACAACATCCTCACAAACGGCTTACTTGATGTGCCGCCCGCCGTTGACGGTCAGGGTGGTCCCGGTGACATAGGGGTTGTCCAGCAGGTAACGCACACTCTGGTAGATCACTTGCGGCCCGGGCTCGATGCCCAGTGCCGACTTGGCCAGGACCCTGTCGCGATAGGCCGCGTCGTCGCCTTCATTGAACATCACCATGGCCGGCGCGATGCCGTTGACCTTGATCAACGGCGCGAACTGCGCGGCAAACGACAGCGTGAGGCTGTCGAGCCCGGCCTTGGTGGCGCAATAGGCGATGTGCTGACGGCTGCCCTTGCGCACCACATCGTCGCTGATATGGATGATGTCGGCGGGTGTCGAGCGTTGCAGCAGAGGTGAACAATGCAGGTTGATCAGGTACGGCGCAAGCATGTGCACGCTGAACATGTCGATAAAGGCGCGGCTTTCGTCGCCCGGGGTCTCTGCGACCCAGGCCGAGGCATTGTGGATGATCGCGCGCAGCGCATCGGTGTGTGTCTTCAGCTCAGCGATGAACGCCAGGATTCCCGCTTCGCTGGAAAAGTCCGCAAACAGCCCGACCGCGCCGCGTTCGCGCAGTTGCTGCACACCTGGACGTTCGCTGCGGTAGCTGAACATCACCGGGTGCCCTTCGTCCAGCAGGCGCTCGGCGCAATACAGGCCGACACGCTGGCCGGCACCGGTGATCAGGATCGGGGCGTTTGTTGCAGTCATGGGAGGCTCGCGTCGCTGGCAGATGCGAACTATACCAGCGACCCGTCTCCCCTGTACTCAGGCGGCGGCTTCGCCGGTCTTGCGGGGCGGCGTCGGATGCAGCCAGTGCGCCAGCAGATGAGTCGATAACGGGATAAAGAAGTAAACCATCAGCGGTGTGAGCGCCAAGGTGCTGACCAGCACCCGGCTGAACAGGTCCAGCTCGCCGAGCAAGGGGCCCAGGCCGAAGTTGAACAACAGCGACACCGGAAAAAACGCCAGCCAGATCGCCACCGCCTGTTTCCAGCGCGGCGGGCGCGCGCCCACGGCACCGAACCAGCCATCGATGCCGCTCACGCGATGTTCGGACGGGTTGGCGAACAGCTCGCTGCCACGGCTCAGCCAGGCACTGCGCGACGCGGAAAACTCCCAGGCATGCAGGGTCTTTTCATCGGCGAAGCGGAAGATGATCTGGAATTCATCATCATGGGGTGGCGGTGCGAGCACGCCGGAGCCCAGGTACCCGGGAAAGTCGGTGGCCAATTGCTCGCCTTCGCGCAGCCAGGCCATCAGTTCTTCGTAGCGACCTTTGGCCACACGGCGCGCAACCATCAAGGTGACGGGGGAGGTAGACATTGTGTATCTCCAGATAAACGGGTGCGCTTGACCGGGTAGGCGGCGCACGAGCGCAGCGGCGGGTATTGCCACTGCGCTGAAAAAACAGGCAAGGATTATTCCTGTTTTGAGAAAATACGCCAGTGACATTGGTCCGAAGTCCAGCGCCCTTGAAAAAGACAGGTTTAAATGCGTTAAATGAGGTTCCATTCCTGGTGGCTTTTGTCAGAAATAACGTGATTACTGCACCGATTGATAACACTTTGCAGCTGGAATCGATTGATTCGGAGCACCTGTTCCCCATTCGGGAAGTGGCAAGATTGACAGGCGTCAATCCGGTCACTCTGCGAGCGTGGGAGCGGCGCTACGGGCTGATCCGTCCCGTGCGCACCGAAAGCGGGCACCGCCTCTACTCCAGGGTCGATATCGAGACGGTCAATCGTATTATCGAGTGGACTGAGCGTGGCGTCGCGGTGAGCAAGGTAGGCAAACTTCTGGCCCGTGACGCTCAACAGGCCGACGCGCTGCGTGCCGAGCGCGACGCGGCTGCAGACAGCGAATGGCCGCAGTGGCGGGCTCGGCTGCTGCAGGCCATCAGTGCTTTCGATGATCGCCAGTTGGAAAGCGTGTACGGCCAGATTTTCTCGACCTATCCCTTGAACGTCGCGTTCCAGGACATCCTGATGCCGCTGTGGAACGACTTGCTGCGCCGTCAGGGCGGTTTCGGCCAGGCCAGCGAGTGGCTGTTTTTCGACGCGTTCCTGCGCGTGCAGACGCTCCTGCGCCTACAGATAGCCAGCGCATCGGCGGCGCCCCGCGTGTTACTCAGCGCCATGCCGGGTGAGTGCCGAAAACTGGAGCTTTTGGTGGCGGCGCTGCTGATGAGCGGGGAGGATTTGACCGTGAAGGTGCTGGGCCTGGGTCAGCCGGTCGAGGAGTTGACCCTGGTCTGTGAAAAGATCCGCCCCCAGGCGATGGTCATTTTCTCCAATCACTCACACAAGCAGGACTTGGAAGCGCGCTTGAACCGGCTGGCATTGACCCTCAACTGCCCGCTGTTTCTGGCAGGTGCTGCATCGGACCTGTTGCAGGCCGATCTGACCGGTACTTCCATCGGTGGCCTGGGCAGCGAAGGGCGCCAGATGCAGCAGCGTCTGCAGCAGTTTCTCAGTGGCGGCCCGGATACCTGATCTCAGGCATGTACCTGCGGATGCACCAGACGATGCTGGTGCAGGATGAACTGGCGCAGGCGCTCGATTTCATCCGCGTCACTCTGATTCAGGCGGTAGGCGAACAATCCCCGGGCGGTTTCCCGCTCCAGCGTACCGCGCAGCGCAATGCGTTCGTAACCGGACGGGCTGAACCACAACGAGAAGGTTTTCGGCGGTCTGGCTCGGCCACGCCCTTCTACCAGCACACCTTTGAATGACACTTCATGCACCCACAGGGCGCTGGCGTAGCCCTTGCTGTTCTCCAGGGCCACCGGCTCTTCAAGGGCCAGGCGCCATGGGCGAACCATCGGCCCGTCTTCAAAAATACTCGGCACGCCCAACCGAAGATGCACTGCATGAAATTCATCCTCAACCAGATGCAGAGGGAAGGTCAGTTGCTGATTGTCGAACTGCGCCTGGAGGGTGACTTGATCATGAGCGGCCAGCCGGGTCAGCAGATCGCGAATCTGTGCACCGCCATTGACCGTCAGGCTCGACCCTGCGTCCCGCAGGTTGAGCTGCGGGTTGTGCTGCATGTTCTGGATAAAATCCAGCTCGTCCTGAGTCAATAGAGCATCGCGGCGCATTGATATAGCTCAACGGTTGGGCATTAAAAAGCCATTATCGCTCTAAAGAACGCACTTTTTACAGCTTGTTAACGCCGCTCGTTGACTTGAGCGCCGCCAGCTCGGCTTTAAGCTCGGCTACCTGGGTTTCCAGCTGAGCCACGCGTTGCTGTGCCTTGACCTGGGTGGTGACGTCTTTTTGCACGCCGACGAAATACGTCTGCTGGTCGGCCGCGTTGTACACCGTGGATACCGAGAGTTCGTTCCAGAAGTGCGTGCCGTCCTTGCGGTAGTTGCGCACGATCTCGCGGCAGGCGCCGCCACTGTCGAGCGCCTCGCGGATCGCCATCAGGGCCGGCTGGTCGCGATCGCCCGACTGCAGGAAACGGCAGTCCTGATAGAGAATCTCGTCCAGGGTATAGCCGGTCAGACGTTCGAACGCGGGGTTGACGTAGATCAGCGGCTTCTCGTCGCCCTCGCGTTCGGCAACGACGATGCCGTCGTTGGACGCGTTGACAACCATCTGCAGCAACTTGGGGTTAATCATTGAGCGTTCCATGGCGTGTTCCGATGGTGCAAGTTTATGGCAAATTCTGAATGTTGCACGGCAGGCACTGAAACCCTGGTGCAGCTGCTAATATCCTACGCTTTCGTTCAATGACAGGATCAGATTGATGAAAGTCGCCATCCTTTCCGGCTCGGTCTACGGTACGGCAGAAGAAGTCGCCCGCCACGCCCGGGACATCCTCAACGCAGCGGGTTTTGAAGCCTGGCACGATCCGCGCGCCACGCTGGCGCAGGTGCAGGCTTTCGCCCCCGAGGCGTTCCTGGCGGTCACATCGACCACCGGCATGGGCGAATTACCCGACAACCTGCAGCCGTTGTATTCGAGTATTCGCGACCAACTGCCTGCTGCCTGGCGCGGCCTGCCCGGTGCGGTCATTGGCCTGGGCGACGCCAGCTACGGCGACACCTTCTGCGGCGGCGGCGAGCAACTGCGCGAATTGTTCGGCGAGTTGGGCGTACGCGAAGTGCTGCCGATGCTGCGCCTGGATGCCAGCGAAAGTGTGACCCCGGAGAGCGACGCCGAGCCGTGGCTGGCCGAGTTTGTGACTGCCCTGCAGCCATAGCAAACGGGCGCGTCGTCTGGGGGCGCACTGGTCGGCGTGTGTTTATTGACGGCGCTTCTCTGACACCGATTTGTACTATTCTCTTAGCTGACTCGCTCAGTCATCAAGCTGGCTGCGAAGGCAACTCCGCAAGCCAGGGCGTCTGACTAGACTGGCCCATCACTTAAAAAATAATAATAAGTGCGCCAAGGAGGTCAACATCGTGAGTCTAGCCCCGGTTTCATCGTCAAAGGCGATGGTGGCAGCTGTCACAAAAAGTGCCCAAGGTATGAGCGCAGCGCTGGCCTGGCCGGCGCTGCTGCGCAGATTGGATCACCAGGACCTCGGGTATAAAAGCTGATGCCACTTGCAGAAATTCCGCTCAGCGTCTGGCGCAAGCGCGGCCAGGACTTCGTCTTTCGCGGCCAGTCCATTCGTTATTGGGTGGCCGGGCAGGGCGAACCGCTGCTGCTGCTTCATGGCTTTCCCACGGCCAGTTGGGATTGGCATTACCTGTGGCAGCCCCTGGCCCAGCGCAATCTGGTGATTGCCTGCGACATGCTCGGCTTTGGCGACTCGGCCAAACCGCTGGATCATGGCTATTGCCTGCTGGAGCAAGCGGACCTGCAACAGGCGCTGCTCGAGCACCTGGGGGTGACGAAACCGGTGCACGTGTTGGCCCATGACTATGGCGACAGCGTGGCCCAGGAACTGCTGGCCCGGCATTATGAAGGCCGGTTCCAGATGGCCAGTTGTGTGTTTCTCAACGGTGGGCTGTTCCCTGAAACCCACCGTGCAACCTTGGTGCAGAAGTTGTTGCTCAGCCCCTTGGGCTGGATGATTGGCCGAGCCTCGGGAAGAGGCGGCCTGGCCAACAGTTTCAACCAGATCTTTGGCCCACGGACGCGGCCAAGCGAAAGCGCCCTGGATGATTTCTGGAGCCTGATTGAACGCAATGATGGCACGCGCATCCTGCACAAGCTGATCGGCTATATCCCTCAGCGCCGTCGCCTGCGCGATCGCTGGGTGGCAGCGATGCAACGCGACGACGTGCCGTTGCGCGTCATCGACGGTGAGGTCGATCCCATTTCCGGCGCGCACATGGTGGAGCGCTACCACCAACTGGTGCCGCATGCCGATACGGTATTGCTGGCCGGCATCGGCCACTACCCGCAGATCGAGGCGCCGGTCCAGGTGCTCAGGCATTACCAGGCGTTCCGTGAGCATATTGGCCAGCAGTCGGTGCGTGCGGCTTGTTCCTGAGCCTTGCACCTGGCCCAAGGCATCATCCCGCTGCCTTATCGAGCACCATTCAGCGCCGGCCGTATTTATTGTGACCAAAGGCGCTGTGCCCGACACTCTGGCCATTGCCATTGTCGCCAGAGGAGTTGGGTATGAATCAGTCAGTGCAGTTGCAGGATAAGGTCGTGATCGTCACCGGTGCCGGCGGCGGATTGGGCCGGGCCCATGCGCTGCTGTTCGCCCGCCACGGGGCCAAGGTGCTGGTCAATGATCTCGGTGGTTCGACCCAGGGCGAAGGCGCCAATGCCTCGGCCGCCGACCGCGTGGTGGCTGAAATCCGCGAAGCCGGCGGCACTGCCCAAGCCAACCATGATTCCGTCACCGACGGCGACAAAATCGTGCAGAACGCGTTGGACGCGTTCGGCCGTATCGATGTGGTGGTGAACAACGCCGGCATCCTGCGTGACAAGACCTTCCACAAAATGGACGACAGCGATTGGGACCTGGTTTACCGGGTGCATGTCGAAGGCGCCTACAAAGTCACGCGCGCCGCCTGGCCGCATCTGCGCGAGCAGGGTTATGGCCGGGTGATCTTCACCGCGTCCACCTCGGGCATCTACGGCAACTTCGGCCAGTCCAACTACGGCATGGCCAAGCTCGGCCTGTATGGCTTGACCCGAACCCTGGCGCTGGAAGGGCGCAAGCACAACATCCTGGTCAACGCAATTGCCCCCACCGGCGGCACGCGCATGACCGAAGGGCTGATCCCGCCGCAGGTGTTCGAGCGCCTCAAGCCGGAACTGGTCAGCCCGTTGGTGGTGTACCTGGGCAGCGAAGCCTGCCAGGAAACCTCGGGCCTGTTCGAGGTCGGCGGCGGCTGGATCGGCAAGACCCGTTGGGAGCGCAGCCTGGGCGTGGGTTTCGATCCCGAAGCGGGCTTTTCGCCGGATGACGTGGCGGCACACTGGCAGCAAATCTGCGACTTCGAAGGGGCCGCGCACCCCAGCGACAATATCGAGGCGTTGAAAGAGATGATGGCCAACTTGCAGAAGTTCAGCCTCTGATCGTTGCCATAAAATCAGTGAATCCCACGGGGCGCCGACAGCGCCCCGTTTTTATTCCAGGCATAAAAAAGGCCGCTGCACAGGCAGCGGCCGAAGTAAGACGTTGGATCAAGGAGCGATAAATCAACGTCAGTGAACACGGGTAACAGATTGAAAAAGAGTGACAATCCGTTGGATTCAAGCTTTTCTCCCCAACTCGGGAGCGGGCCGTTTGCCCTGAAAGCGAGGTAAGAATAATCGGTTGTAACAGAATGAGTAATAGCAGTTCAGGACAAGGACTGTTACCAAAACAGCAACAATTACGCGCTCGCCATCGATTCCTCTGATAAGCCACCATCCATCCAATCCATGACCCGCGCCGAAACCCCTGCCGGCGCGGCTCGTCATCCTTTCGAGCGACAACACGAATACCTCCTTGGTGCGCTTATCGCTCTTCATGGGCGGCAGTAGGGTGGGGCCTTCTGTCACTCACCGGGGAAGACGCATGACAAAAACAACAATGCGCGCCATCTTCACGCCACAGGCGCTGGCCGCTGCGGTTGCCGTGGGCTGCTGTGCCCAGGCACAGGCTGTTTCGTTCAACATTGGCGAGATCGAAGGGCAATTCGATTCCTCGCTGTCGGTCGGTGCGAGCTGGGGCATGCGCGATGCCGACCGAAGCCTGGTCGGCACCGTCAATGGCGGCACGGGCCAGGCGTCCACCGGGGATGACGGGCGTCTGAACTTCAAGAAGGGCGAAACCTTCTCCAAAATCTTCAAGGGCCTGCACGACCTTGAACTCAAATACGGCGACACCGGTGTGTTCGTGCGCGGCAAGTACTGGTACGACTTCGAGCTCAAGGACGAAGACCGCGAGTTCAAGCCGATCAGCGACCACAACCGCAAGGAAGGCGCCAAATCCAGTGGCGCGCAGATCCTCGACGCGTTCGTCTACCACAACTATT
Source organism: Pseudomonas sp. 24 E 13 (assembly GCF_900004715.1). NCBI lineage: Bacteria > Pseudomonadati > Pseudomonadota > Gammaproteobacteria > Pseudomonadales > Pseudomonadaceae > Pseudomonas > Pseudomonas sp. 24 E 13. Next base: position 53,324 of record NZ_CVTO01000157.1, on the reverse strand, counting down.
CCCTGGGCGACCTGCCCGGCACCGTGCGCGCCGGCAAGCAGGTGGTCAGTTGGGGCGAAAGTACCTTCATCGGCAACTCCATCAACAGCATCAACCCGATCGACGTGTCGGCGTTCCGTCGCCCAGGCGCAGAGATCAAGGAAGGCTTGATCCCGGTGAACATGCTGTTTGCCTCCCAGAGCCTGACCAATCAGCTGACCGTGGAAGGTTTCTACCAACTGGAATGGGACCAGACGGTACTGGACAACTGCGGCACCTTCTTTGGCGGTGACGTCGCGGCGGATGGCTGCACCGGTAACTACACGGTGGGCAGCCCGGGGATTGCACCGCTGCAACCCATCGCGGCGGCACGCGGCCAAGGTTTTGTGGTGACCCGCGAAGGCGTGGTGGTGCAGCGCGCCGCGGACCGTGATGCGCGCGACTCCGGCCAGTTCGGCGCGGCCTTGCGCTGGCTGGGTGACGACACCGAATACGGCCTGTACTTCATGAACTACCACAGCCGCACCCCGACCGTGGGCACGATTACCGCCAATACCAACCTTGCGACCATCGGCGCCATTGGTGCCGCCGCCCCGCCGGGCTTGGGCGGGGCGCTGGCCCAGAGCACCATGCTCGGCCGTGGCCGGTACTACCTGGATTACCCGGAAGATATCCGTTTGTTCGGCGCCAGCTTCTCCACCACCTTGCCCACCGGCACGGCGTGGACCGGCGAAATCAGCTATCGACCCAATGCGCCCGTACAACTCAACACCACCGACCTGACCCTGGCGCTGGTCAACCCGATTGCCGGCAATACCGCGTCACCCATCCGCAGTTCGTTTGGCGCCGACAACAAAGGCTACCGCCGCAAGGAAATCACCCAGATCCAAAGCACCATGACCCAGTTCTTCGACCAGGTGCTGGGCGCCGAACGCCTGACCCTGGTGGGCGAAGCGGCCGTGGTGCATGTCGCCGGCCTGGAAGATAAAACCAGACTGCGTTATGGCCGCGACTCGGTGTACGGCGCCTATGGGTTCCAGGGTGACACCGACGGTTTCGTCACCTCCACCTCCTGGGGCTACCGCGCACGGGCAATCCTTGACTACAACAACGCGATTGCCGGGGTGAACCTCAAGCCCAACCTGTCCTGGTCCCATGACGTCGCCGGCTACGGCCCCAACGGGATTTTCAACAAAGGCGCCAAGGCCATCAGCGTCGGCGTGGACGCGGACTACCGCAGCACCTACACCGCCAGCCTCAGCTACACCGACTTCTTTGGCGGCGACTACAACACCCTGACCGACCGCGACTTCCTCGCCCTCAGCTTCGGCGTGAACTTCTGATTTGGCTTAAAAGAAGGACAAGAACTTATGCGTAAGACAATTGCAGTGCTGGCCCTGAGTCTATTGGCCGCCCACGTGATGGCAGCGGTATCGCCGCAAGAAGCCGCCAAGCTTGGCACCACACTTACCCCGGTCGGCGCCGAAAAAGCCGGCAACGCCGATGGCTCGATCCCGGCCTGGACCGGCGGCATCCCGAAAAACGCCGGCGCGGTGGACAGCAAGGGCTTTCTCGCCGACCCGTTCGCCGCTGAAAAGCCGCTGTTCGTGATCACCGCCGCCACCGTCGACAAGTACAAGGACAAGCTTTCAGACGGCCAGGTGGCGATGTTCAAGCGCTACCCCGAGACCTACAAGATCCCGGTGTACCCGAGCCACCGTACGGTCAACCTGCCGGCCGATGTCTACGAGTCGATCAAGCGCAGCGCCCTCAACGTCAAGGCGATCAACGACGGCAACGGTCTGGAAAATTTCACCGGTAACCGTTACTACGCGTTCCCGATCCCGAAAAATGGCGTAGAGGTGTTGTGGAACCACATCACCCGCTACCACGGCGGCAACCTGCGCCGCATCATCACCCAGGCCACGCCCCAGACCAACGGCAGCTACACGCCGATCCGCTTCGAAGAAGAAGTCGCGGTGCCCCAGGCCATCCCCGATATCGACCCGGCCAAGGCGGCCAACGTGCTGAGTTATTTCAAGCAATCGGTCACCGCGCCGGCGCGGCTGGCCGGCAATGTGCTGCTGGTGCACGAAACCCTCGACCAGGTGAAGGAACCGCGCCTGGCCTGGATCTACAACGCCGGCCAGCGCCGTGTAAGGCGCGCGCCGCAGGTGTCGTATGACGGGCCGGGCACCGCCTCCGACGGCCTGCGCACCACGGATAACTTCGACATGTTCTCCGGCGCGCCCGACCGCTATGACTGGAAACTGGTGGGCAAGAAGGAGCTGTACATCCCTTACAACAGCTACAAGCTCGACTCGCCCACCCTCAAGTACGACGACATCATCAAGGCCGGGCATATCAACCAGGACCTGACTCGCTATGAGCTGCATCGCGTCTGGGAAGTGGTCGGCACTGTCAAGCCGAGCGAGCGGCACATCTACGCCAAGCGCCACATGTACATCGACGAAGACAGCTGGCAGGTCGCCCTGGTGGACCACTACGACGGTCGCGGCCAACTGTGGCGCGTCGCCGAAGGCCATGCGCAGTTCTATTACGACCACCAGGTGCCGGCCTACACCGTGGAAACCCTCTACGACCTGATTGCCGGACGCTACCTCGCACTGGGCATGAAGAACGAGGAGAAGAGCAGCTTCGTGTTTGGCTTCGCGGCCAAGGCGGCGGATTACACCCCGGCGGCGCTCAGGTCCGAAGGCGTGCGTTAGTCCTCAACTGTGATCGTTCCCACGCTCCGCGTGGTAATGCATCCCGTGACGCTCTGCGTCACCTGTACGCGTTGAGTTGTCGGCGGGACGCGGAGCGTCCCAGGCGGCATTCCCACGCGGAGCGTGGGAACGATCAAACCCCCTACACATCGGGTTTTATGCATGGTCCTTAATCACCCCGCTGAATACTTCTTCAACAACCGCCCACCACAGGACTAGGGTTGCATCACAATAAAAAATCAGGATGCAGCAATGACCGCCCTGACACGCTGCCTGGACCGTCCTGGATTCATGCCTCGGCTGTCCGCCCACCATGTGCTGCGCCCGCGCCTGGCCGCACCGTTGCTCGCGGCGTCGGCGCGTGTGAAGTTGTTGTGCGCGCCGGGCGGCAGTGGCAAGAGTGCGCTGCTCGCCGAATGTGCACTGCAGGCGCCGCCCGGCTGCCAGGTGTACTGGTTGGCACTCAATGGTGGCGTGGCGTGCCCTGATGATTTTTCCCGGCGCCTGGCCCACAGCCTTGGGTTGCCCTACACCGATGAAACCACGTTATTGCTGGATCTGGGCCGCTGGCAACCCACGGCGTGGGTGTGCCTGGATGATTTCTGCCGCCTGCCGGCGCCCGAGCTGGACGCCTTGCTGGACCGGTTGCTCGCCGCCAGCAGCCCGGCGCTGACCTGGTGGCTGGGCGCGCGACGCCGACCATCGTGCAATTGGCCACGGCTGTTGCTTGATGACGAATTGCTGGAGTGCGGCAGCGCTGAACTGGCCTTCAATGCTACGGAAATCCAGGCATTGCTCGGGCCTGGACAGACTGTCGAGAGCGTCATGCAATTCAGCGCAGGCTGGTGTGCCGGGGCGCGCATCGCGTTACTCAATGACGGCCATGCCGATAAAACCTTGCTCGATTATCTGCAACACGAAGTGTTCAACAGCTTGCCGGCGGAGTTGGCCGAAGCCTGGCGGGTGCTCGCCAACCTGCCGCGCTTCAATGCGGGCCTGTGTGAACATCTGTTCGGCTTTGGTGACGGTGCTCAGTACCTGCGTGAGCTGCAAGCGCTCGGTGCGTTTATCCAGCCCTGGGAAGGCAGCACCGATGGGCTGCAGATATTTGCCCCCCTGGCGCGCCTGCTGCGCGAAGAGCCCTGGCCGGCCAAGCGCGCCTGGCACCGGCGCGCCTGCCAGTGGTTCAGTGCCGAGCAGGACTGGCAGGCCGCCTTCGAGCAGGCGCTGCTGGCGCAGGAATACGAGGCGGCGGTGAGCCTGTTGCAGCACTTCAGTTTCGAAGACTTGTTTCGCGGGCAAAATGCCGTGTTGCTGTTGCGCCTGCATGAGCAGCATGGTGATGAATTGATGCTCGGCTCGGCGCAATTGGTCGGGCTGGTCACGGCGGCACTGCTGTTTGCCGGGCGCTTCGAGCAGGCGGCGGTGTGCATCGACCAGTTGGCTCGATTCGCGCCGCGACCCACGGCGACGGCGCAGCGTCACCTGGTGGCGCGCTGGCAGGCGCAGGCCGGCTGGCTGCTGCACCTGAGCGGCGATGCCGACGGTTCCCGCGCGCATTTTCTGGAGGCGCTGCAAGCCCTGCCCGAGAGTGCCTGGACATCGCGCCTGATGTGCCTGTCGGGACTGACCCAGCAAGCCCTGCTGCGCGGTGAGCTGGATGTCGCCCAGACCTTCAATCGCGAAGCGCTGTGCCTGGCCCGCGCCCACGGTTCGCTGGTGTTGGAGGCCTTGCTGGAGCTGGATCACGCCCAGTTGCTGGAACAGCGCGGCGCGCCTTACCGGGCGCAAAGCCTGCTGGAAAGCGTGCAGGCGATGCTGGCCGAGCAGCGCTTGCAGGCGGGGCCACTGATGGGGCGTATCGCCCTGCGACGCGGGCATCTGGCGTTGCGTCAAGGGCAGGACGCCCTGGCGGGCGAGTGTTTCGAGGTCGGTATGAACATCTGCCTGCACAGCCAGGACAAGCGGGTGCTCTACGGGTTTCTCGGGCTGGCGCTGCTGGCGGCCAATCGTGGTGATTACGCCCAGGCGTTTATCCAGCTGCGCGATGCCGAGCGGCTGATGCAGCAGCGCCACGTTCCCGTGCTGGTGTACCGCGCGGTACTGTTGTTGGTCAGCGGGCATTTCTGGTTGCAGCAGGGGCGCGCGGAATTGACGGTGGAAGCCGTGCGCCGCGTGTTGCGTCATTTTCACGGGCCCTGCGCCAAGCAGGCGCCGCCGGCCACACTGGAATTGATCCCGCGTCTTGAGTACCTGCTGGTGCTGGCCGAGGTCAGGCTGGGCTGCGCCGAACAGCCGCTCGAGCGTCTCGGCGCCTTGCTCGACAGCACCCGGCAACGCGGCATGCTGTGCCTGGAAACCGAGCTGCAGTTGGTGCTGGGCGAGGTGGCCTGGCGCCTGGGAGAGCCGACCCGGGCGCGACTGGCGCTGCAAGCCGGCCTGGCATTGGCGGCGCGTTGCCAGGTGCAGCAGGCGGTGCGCGAGTTGCGTCTACGCGCACCGGGCTTATTGAGTGAGTTGGGGCTCGAACCGCAAGCGTCGCCCGTCGGCGTCACGCAAAACCCGCTGAGCCAGCGTGAACTGGAAGTGTTGCAGTTGATCGCCCTGGGCAACTCCAATCTGCAAATTGCCGACCGCCTGTATATTTCCCTGCACACGGTCAAGACCCATGCGCGGCGTATCCACAGCAAACTCGGGGTGGAGCGACGCACCCAGGCGGTGGCCAAGGCCAAGACGCTGGGCTTGATGGGCTAGGCGCGAAAGGCCTGGCGATAGTCCCCGGGCGCCGCCCCCATGGCTTGGCGAAAGCGCTGGTTGAAATGACTGGCGCTGGAGAAACCGCACATCAAGGCGATCTCCCCCACGGCCAGGGCGCTGCCGCGCAGCAGGCTCTTCGCACGGGCCAGCCGGCGCGCCAGCAAATACTGGTGGGGCGGCAGGCCGAAGCTTTGGCGGAACATGCGCGCGAAGTGGTACTCCGACAGCGCGCACAGGCTCGCCAGTTGGCCGAGGCTGATGGCGTCCTGCAGGTGCTGGTCGATGTACTCCACCAACCGCCGCCGCTGGTGCGCGGCCAGCCCACCTTTTACCCGCAGGCCGTCACGGGCGCCGACCTGGCTGAGCAGGGTATGACTGAGCATTTCGTGGGCCAGGCTGCTGGTCAGCAGGCGCTCGCCGGGCTCGTGCCAGTTGAGGGCAATCAACTGGTGAAAGCATCCGGACAGGCGGGCGTCTTCGAGGAAGGTGCCTTCGCGCAATTGCAGCTCGCGGGGTTCGCGGTCGAGCAGGGTGACGCAGCCGAGGGCAAATTGTTCGGGGCTGAAATACACATGGGCCAGGCGAATCTGACCATTGATCACCCATGCCGATTGATGCTCGGCCGGCAGGATGCACAGTTTGTCCGGACCGCCCTTGACGCCCGGCTGGTCACGGCGAAAAGTGCCGGTGCCGCCGCCGATGTAGCACGACAACGTGTGATGGCTGGGCGCCTGATAATCCTGGGAATCGTGGTGGTTGCTCCACAATGCTGCGGACAAACCGTCACCGAGCTCGGCGCAGGCTTGCAGGCGTGCGTTGGGCGAGCGGTTAAGGGCTTGAAAGACTTGCAGGGATTCCAGTGCTGGCATGCTGTGTTCTCCGACGTTTTGCATCCTACCGCGCCGTCATGGCGCTGTGAGCCCCGTGTCTTACAAAAGCGCAAGAATGTGCAAGAGAACCGCACGCGGTAAAAGCGACACTGTGGCTCACTTATCGGAGCCCGCTATGAACCTTTCCCTGTATCTACTCACGGTGCTGATCTGGGGCACCACTTGGATCGCGCTCAAATGGCAGTTGGGCGTGGTGGCGATTCCCGTATCGATCGTTTATCGCTTTGGCCTGGCGGCGCTGGTGCTGTTCGTGCTGTTGCTGCTCAGCCGCCGTCTGCAGGTGATGAACCGGCGCGGGCACCTGATTTGCCTGGCGCAGGGCCTGTGCCTGTTTTGCGTCAATTTCATGTGTTTTCTCACCGCCAGCCAGTGGATCCCCAGCGGGCTGGTGGCGGTGGTGTTTTCCACGGCGACCTTGTGGAACGCGCTGAATGCCCGGGTGTTTTTCGGTCAGCGGGTCGCACGCAATGTGTTAATGGGCGGCGCGCTTGGGTTGCTGGGCCTGGGCTTTTTGTTCTGGCCGGAGGTGGCCGGGCATACCGCCAGCCCGCAGACCTTGCTCGGCCTGGGCTTGGCCTTGCTGGGCACGATGTGTTTTTCGGCGGGCAATATGCTCTCGAGTTTGCAGCAGAAAGCCGGGCTCAAGCCGTTGACCACCAATGCCTGGGGCATGGCCTATGGTGCGGCGATGCTGGCGGCCTATTGCGCAGTGCGTGGTATTCCGTTCGAGATGGACTGGAGTGCGCGGTATATCGGCGCGCTGTGGTACCTGGTGATCCCGGGTTCGGTAATTGGCTTTACCGCCTACCTGACGCTGGTGGGGCGCATGGGGCCGGAGCGGGCGGCCTATTGCACTGTGTTGTTCCCGGTGGTGGCGCTGAATGTATCGGCATTTGCCGAGGGCTATCAGTGGACTGCCCCGGCGCTGGCGGGGTTGGTGCTGGTGATGCTGGGCAATGTGCTGGTGTTTCGCAAACCCAAGCCGGTGACCCCGATTTTGCATGCGAAACAGGTTTGATGTGGGAGGAGGCAAGCCCCCGTAGCCATAGGTATCTACACAATTTTGGTGCGACACCGCACCTGTGGCGAGGGAGCTAACGCGTATCTACCTG